>PHAG01000002.1:0-300000 GCA_002841625.1 Firmicutes bacterium HGW-Firmicutes-1
AACATCACATAACAATATATTGCCAACATTCATCAGCTTGAAGTGTTATAAAGTCGAAAGTACTTGATCTGATGAACGTCGGCAATACGCGAACGTTATGCGACAGTTCACACTAGGTTTTTATTACACACGATAGAGTTTATACAAGGAGAGAAATAAAATGGACAGAGCTGTAATTTGTATAGTCGAATATGACATAAAATATGCAAAAGAGATATCAAGTCTGATTATTCGCAATCTGAAGGAGGTCAATTCAAAGGATTATCCGATTTCAGAGATAGAAGCACTTGCAGAGAGATTTAGTGAAGTTAATATAGATAATTTACTTAGAGATAGAAAAGTGTTTGTGGCTGTTTGGAATGAAAAGGCAATAGGTACTCTAAGTGTTGTAAATAAACGGGGAGGAGAAGTTTTTGATTATATATTTCTAACAATTTTTGTTAATCCGGATTTTCATAGAAGAGGAATAGGTAAAAAATTAATGTACGAAGGCGAAACATATGTGAAGGGTCTTCAAGGAAAGACAATATCTATTCCTTCATCAATCACATCAAGTGAATTTTACGTACGAATGGGATACGAGTATATTGAGGGCATAAAAAAATTAGATGATAGTGGACATTATTGGATGGTAAAGAAAATTTAAAGATTTTCTATTGATTATTGTTGTGGCTGTTTCCGTGCGAACCATCGCATAACAAGTTGTTGCTAAAATTTATCAGTTTTAAGTTTTTGAAGGTCGGGAATTACATGAGCTGATAAACTTCGGCAACAACGAAGACGTTAAGTGACATTGCGCGTTAGTTCATAGTAAAGGTACAAGATTGAAGAAATGGAGATAAGGTATATGAATATTACAATTAGAGAATTTCAGAGTGAGGATATTAATTCAATTGTTTCCATTTGGAATGAAGTTATTGATGAAGGCAATAGTTTCTTTTGGAGAAGACATTTTTCTAATGACGAGATGCTACATATAATAAGTAGTCAAAAAGCAGTCTATTGCTCGATGTTTAATGAAGAAGTTATTGGATTCTATATTTTACATGACAACTTTCCTGATAGAGGGAATCACATATCAAATGCATTATATGCCATAAGAAAGAAATTTAGAGGGAATGGTATCGGTAAAATGTTAGGGGAACACTCTTTGAGAATTGCTAAAGAATGTGGTTACAAGGCGATGCAATTTAACTCTATTGTATCAACAAATACTGTTTCAATACATTTGTGGGAAAGTTTGGGATTTTCTCGTGTTGGGCATATATATAAAGCATTTACACTTGATGATATGGAAGCTGTTGACATTTACATATATTATAAATCCCTAAACTAAACATAAGAAATAATTTCTTGAAGATTAATTATTTTATGGCTGTTGGAAGTTTCCACGCGCAACATCACTTAACAATATATTGCCAACATTCATCAGCTTAAAGTAATACTAAGTCGGGAAGTTCTTAAGCTGATGACCGTCGGCAATACGCGAACGTTAGATGACATCCCTCCTCTAGAAAAGTAGAGCTGTATCAAATCTGCAACATCAATTGTTGATGTATAGAGCAAAGTTATATTTAATTAGTAAAATAGGATTGTTTATTGGAGGAAAAAATGAAAAAATCAGAAATTAAAGAAATTATTAACCGTTCTATTGACCAGAAAAATCTTTGCAGAATATTTTTCCGTTATGATTTACATTATTGGTATTATTTTCCGCTAATTTCGAATGATAAGTTATTATTTGGTGCGAAGGAAGATGACTTTATAATCGATGGATACTCAATTCGTCGTTTTGTAGATGTCACTAAAGTTCAGATTAAAGAAGATAAATGTGTTGAAATTCTACAAAGGGAAGGAATTGTCGATAGCATAAAAACACCAAACATAGATATATCAGACTGGGAAACGACTTTTTTGTCTTTAAAAATAATGAATAAAAATATTATTGTAGAAAAAGAAAGTCTTAATGATGATGAATGGGAATTTGTAATTGGAAGAATCGATAGGGTATATAAGAAATTCGTTTATGTTTATCATTTTGATGCAGATGGAATCTGGCAAGAGGAGCCATATAGAATTCCATATACAGAGATTACAAGTGTTTCTTTTGGAACAAGATATGTTGAAACTTTTTCAAAGTATCTTAATGAATTACCGAAGAAATCTATATAATATAAAATTTGAGTTTATTGGCATCTTCCGAGGGGGGACATCATCTAACAAGATGTTTCCGACATTCATTGGCATTATGATTCATTAGCTGGTAAGTGTATGAGCCAATGAACATCGGAAACACGCAAACGTTAGATGACATCCCCCCTCTAGAGAAAGGGCGTAGAAAATGCTGTTGATAGGTTTAAATATTTAATGAAGCAGCAATCTATTAGAATTTAAATTGATTACACTAAAATTTGTTTTGAAAGGGGTTTTACGGTGGACAATTGTTACGGACAATTTGGATGGAAGGAATTTTACAGAAATAGAAAAGATATACTTGCAGAATTTGATAAAATAAAGGAACTGACTATCAATAGACCGGTTCGTGTTGCGCATGGTCAAGCTGTTGAGGCATATATACGAAAATGGTTATCTGAATTTTTACCAAAAAAATATGGCGTCACATCTGGGTTTATTATTCCAGATTTATATGATGATAGTAAAAAGATATATCATTACGACATTATTATTTATAATGTCTTAGAGTCGCCAGTTTTGTGGAGTGAAGGGAATATTGATGATAGCGAACAAGGTAAATATCGGGCTATTCCTGCTAAATACGTAATGGCGGTTTACGAAGTAAAATCAAGGCTAACAAAAGAAAATGCTACCGAAGCTTTGGACAAACTTGATGAAGTTAAGGAGATTTACCATCAGCTTAATTCGAATTATAGTTGTGGAATAATATTTATTGACTTAATGAAAAGTGATAATTACAAAGATTCAATACTCAAGGAGCTCTTTAGAGGAAAAGATATTTATCACTTTACAGGTGGAATAATCCTTAGATTTGAGGGAGATAGTTCTTGTACAGGACTATTAACATTAATGCATAATGATTCAAATGAGAATATTCATAATATAAAGAATGAATGTAAACCACTAGCTAGAGTTATTGATGATTTGGAAATATATATGACTGAGGATAGAAAACTTAAACTTGAGAGTAAAAATTGTGGAGTGACCATAACGAAAACTGATGAAAAAAGTTGGAGTATTTCAAAAATCTACAGTGTAACGTATAGTGAAGAAAATTTATCGCTGTTTTTAAATTGGTCAAGGAATAATTTCACAGAATTTTGTAAGAGATTGCTTGCCAATTTAGAAGGTATTCCATTAATTCATAGTTCAAGTCTTTCATTTGGTACAATATTTGATAGTGTTGAGACTAAAATGGCTCAACCACAGTCTTTAGAACCAATAGATGGGTTCCCATATGTTAAACTTAACCTTTATAAAGGTGGAAAAAATGATGAGTTATATTGCTTCAATGATGACTACAATAATTCGTCATTAACAATTTGGATGAAGTTTGAGAATCATAGTCAAGTAGATGTGATATTATCAGATGATTCTTTTGAGAGCCAACTAGAATTAAAAGCTATGCAATACGGAGTTAAACAATTGAATTTTCATATAAATGTGCCTGCTGATTATGAAAATGTACATTCATTTATAGAGTCAAAAAAGCTAACGTTTAAGTATCGTACCGTTTATTACTTTAATGAAACTGAGAAAGAGTTCTATTCTGTTGAGGCCGAAATTAAGATTCACAAAAATGAAATAAGTATTTTATAGGAATTTGTTATTCAAATTTATAGTATTTCAAATAAAATTATTTCAGCGCTTTCATTAGCCAGTATGTTGAATTAGGGTTAAGTATTTTGAGCTAATGAACATGGAAAAGCAAATATTGTTTGTAAATTAATTACTATACAAAAAAGTACGAAATTGAAAGGGAGATCAAAAATGGTTTGATGCTAAATTTGAGTTGACTGGCAACTTCCGAGGGGGGACATCATCTAACAATATGTTCACAACATTCATTAGTATATAAGGTGACTAAGTTTCAAATGAATGAGCTGATGAACGTCGTGAACACGCAACCGTTATGTGACATTTTTATTAGTATATAAATTGAAAAATATTTTAGGAGGATTTAATATGAGCGAGATTAGTATTGGAGACATACTAAAAGTTTCTATTGTTACATACAAAGAAAGATGGAAGACACTACTATTGATAAGTTTAATTAGTACAATTATTTCTACTTCTACCGGGATATTTAGCATTATTATTACCTCAATAGGAATATCACTGCTACAAGTGTTGTTGTTACTTGTTAATCTAGTTATTATGGTAATTAGTGTATATTTTACATCTAGATTATTCGTAACTTTGATAATTGCTTCAAACAACTCACTAAGTAATGAAGATGTAATTATATTTCATAGTTATGAAGAGGCAAAGCATACAACTTGGAGGTATATTGGAATAACATTATTATTCGGATTGATGTTATTTATACCAATATTATTGATGATATTTGGAATATTTAATGGAAGTTTGATGGATATATCATTACCAATTAGAGGGATACTTGTTATTGTTGGGTTGTTGCCAGCAGTTTATTTAAGTACAACATTCTATTTCTCTATTTATGCAGCTGTTTTATACCCTAATGAAACAAGTGTTTTCTCATACAGTAAACAATTGGTAAAAGGTAATTTTTTTAAAGTGTTAATAATTACATTAATACCTATAGTAATTACAGTTCCAATAATTGCTTCAAGTTTTTACCAAAATATGAATGAAATAAGTGTTGGATTACAACTTATATATTCTCTTGTAAGAAGTATACATGGTATGCTGATTGCACCATTTACAGTGTTGATTTCTATAGTTGCTATGGAAAGATTGGAAAAAACAAAAGAGAATGGCCACTTCCATAAAAACGTCACATAACAGAGTGTTGCCAACATTCACTCTCTCTGGGGGAAGTCTTTGGGGTCAGAGTGAACATCGGCAACACCCGAAACGTTATGCGACAACTGGGCTATAATAAGAAAATGGAAAAGAGATCATTATTCTAGTTCTGATAGGGGGATAATATTTGAAATGAGTTCATTTAAAAGGAAGAAACATAATTACTGTAATAGATTTTTTGTTATAGGTATAATTTGTTTTTTATTTATTAATAGACCAACAATATCGATTGTTCAAGCCAATGGTGGACCTGTTGATGGTAATGGATTAATAGAAGGAGGAAATATTGAATTTATTGGGGTTGATGATATTAGTATCATTGAAGAAAATTTAGATATTGTTATTACTAGAGATTATGTAGATGTCAATGTAGAGTATATCTTATCTAATGAAGGGCAAGAAAGAGAAGTTGATTACATATTTCCAATATTGATTTGGCTAGAAGAACATGGAAACGGTTCGGCTTTTATCGATAATATAAGTATGAAAGATGGAGACAGCGAATTAGAATATAGCATAATAGAAACAGAAATAGATAATGACGAAACCGGAAAAAGATTTAATGATGATTATGGTAGTGCAAAAATACAGAATTTATATAGCCAATTATTTTTCAATGAAAAAGAAATGAAGAAGCTTATTATTTCATATAGAACGAAAGGAATGTTTTTAGATTGGGGCATATCAAATACTTTTTTTCTACACGATTTATCAGATAATTATTTTAGTTATGATTTATCTCCAGCATCTAATTGGGGGGATGGGCAAGCTGATTCATTTTTTCTAACTGTGGATTATTCTGACTTATTACAAGCTGAGGGTAATATAATAAATACAAACTTAACTAATTTTGAAGTTAATAACTTTGATGGAATATATACATATAAAGAAAAAGATTATGATTTCAAAAAGCATTCCATGATTGAAATAGAGTATAGTAATAAAATATATAGAGAAAAGAATTATATGCAAAAAACAAGGCTAGAACAAGATGCATTCAAAGAAGTAAAAGTATCTTCTACACTAGTTGCGCTCGGAGATTATAGTTATCAAAATACAAATTTATTTGACAATAATCTAGATTCTTGTTGGTCAGAGGGAGTAAAAGGTGTTGGAATAGGGGAAACAATAGAATTAACATTTGATCAAGGGATTTATTTGACGGGAGTTGCATTAGTTAATGGGAATATTAGAAATGAGGAGACATATACCAATAACAATAGGATCAAAGAGCTAAAAATAGAATTTATTGATGATTTAGGACAAGTTACATCAGTTAAAGACATTTTATTTGAAGACATAAGCTATAATAATATTGATAAAGATCATATTTACAATAATATGAAAGTAATACTGGATTATGGGGACGGTAGAAAAGTAGAACGTGAAAACACAATTATTAGATTAACTATTTTAGATGTATATGCTGGTAAGAAATATGATGATACATGCATTTCGGAAATACTTGCCTATGGATACTATTCAAATGAAAATGATAACTTTACAGATGTAAATAACTTAGCAAGTGATTTCGTGGAAGGCGAGGATTTGAAAGATAGTTTATCTGATAGTAACGAAATTGATAAATTACGAACGATGAATGAATATCTAGTAGATTATCAAAAAAGCCAAGATGAATTAGCAAATAGTTATAGTTCTGTTGATAAAAAACTAACAGTGGAGTCAAACGAGTATTTATTATTGGTGATTGGTCTAATTGTTATCTTAATTGTTATTATAGTTAGGGTTAAAAAACAATACGATAAAACTAATGGTTAATAATTTGATTTATGCAGATTCATTGCTTTCGTCGTCGCATAACAATATGTTCACAACATTCATCAGCCTAAAGTGTGGATAAATGAGAAGTAATTGATCTGATGAACGTCGTGAACACGCGAACGTTATGCGACATAATCTATTAGTATAAACTCAACTTATTTATACAATAAAATTTCTAAGGGGGAAAAAATGCAAACTAAATTTAATAAGAATTTAATGGTTATAGATGTTGTTAAGGAGTCGTTCAAGGTATATATTGAAAACTTTAATATGTTTTTTGGCATTAATGCAATAGGAGTAGTTATTATGTATTTTACAATAAACTTTACAAAACTTGGGCAGGTTTTCAATATAGTAGAATTAACCATTATTATTAATATAATTGGAATTGTGATTAGTTTGTTTGGTATGTACTATAATACAAGAATAAATATAACGCTTATTCTTGCGATAAAAAGTAGTTATAGTGAAAAACGAGTAGGTATTAAAGAAATTTTCATAAATGCAAAAGAATTTACGTGGGGTTATATTGGATTAGTATTATTAAGTGGATTAATTATATCTATACCGATGATTATTTTGATATTTGGATATTCTAAAGTAGAAATACTTCCATTTAAAGTTGCTATTATGATTATTTCAATAATTATAATACTTTATTTAATAGTGATATACGGATTTGCGCCGTTTACGAGAATATTAAGACCTGAAATTAATAACTGCTTTGCTTATAGCAAGAATCTAGTTAAGAATAATTTTTGGAAGGTATTAATTGTATTAATCATATTAATATTAGTTCAATCACCAATCTATATTCTTAGTATTATAGTAGATGAAAGCAAATTAGGTGGTATTGGCGGATTTATTTTTGCTAATTTAGGGTTATTGTTTAATTTGTTAATAGGTCCATTTACATATGGTTTGACAGTAATATCATATTTAATGCTTGACAAGGAGTAGTGATAACCGATGGTTTCCATAGATTACGTCGCATAAACCAGCTAATATATGTCAAGAAGTATTTTTGTAAGTAAATAAGCGCAATCCAATTAAACCTATAAATTAATAGGATTTTACAACCAAACATGATAGAATATTGTTAATTAACAATAGAAAAAAGCTCGTTTTTGGATAACATAGCAAAAATAATTCTGAGTAATTTATGGGCAGTAGCTATTAATGCAACTTTACTAGGCTTACCCTAACTAACTTTCTTAAGATAATACTCAGCTAGAATCGGATTGATTCTACCTTTTGGACGATTAGATACAGCAGCACAGGTGGCTTGATAGAGAGCTTGTCTCAAATAGGGAGTACCTCTTTTAGAAATCTTATTTCTAGAAGAATTATAAGAGCCTGACTGGAAAATAGAGGCATCTAGGCCTGCAAAAGCAGTAAGCTGTTTATCATTAGTAAACTTTTTAATGTCTCCAATTTCACTCAGAATTGTTATAGCAGTGAGCTCTCCAACACCGGGGATACTGATAAGTAGATGATATTCAGGGAGTGTCTGGGCGTAACTGACCATATGATCCCGTGCTTGATGTAAACCTTCTTGGAAGTCTAGTAATAGACGGATATATGTTTTTAAACATAAAGAGGTTGCATCTTGAGCAAGACATTCCCTTGAATAATTAAGGAGATCATCCAACTTAGCACGACACCAAGAATCCGAGTGTTTTGACTCCTTTAAAATACTTAAGAGATGATTAATAGGTGCCATAAGAATGAGCTTAGGATCAGGAAAATCATTAATAAGTTTCAGGGCGGTAGGGCAACAAGTTTTAGTGAAAACCTTTTTGAAGTTAGGGAAAACCAGTTCAAGTAAAGAAAGATATTTTAATTGCAGCTCACTATATGTATGATTAAGAGAAACCCATTGTCTAGAAAAGGTCTTAAGTTCTTCTAAGGCAGAAGAATTGGGAGAATAATAGGAGCAATCATTAGTATAATAGACTTTAGCAATACGTAGGGTATCAATGGGATCCGTCTTAATTTTACGAATAGATTTGGACTTAATATGGCTAGTTTGTAGAGGGTTAAGTACTACTACGTTATAACCAAGGTTATAGAAAGTGGTTACTAAAGGTTTGGAGTAGTTTCCCGTAGTCTCAAGAACAACATCTGGCTTAGAGCCGGAAGCAACCTCGAGATTAAAAAGAACAGATTGAGCCTTTTTAAATCCAGAAACAGAATGATCGAAACAAAAAGTGTTATCAAAAGTGTGATTCAAAGAAGTAAAGGGAGTAGCGAAGCTAGAAGCTTTAGAAACATCGATACAAAGACTAGAATTACGCATAAAAAACCTCCTTTTTGGATATATCTGGGTACGCTATTTACAATCTTACACAGGTTCGCGATGTAATACGGGGTCAAACCCCAACCAGCTTAATGGTGATAAGAAGATAAATAGGATTAAAATACTTTAGGCGACAGGATCAAAGTCCCAACAAGTTGTACATTTTTCACCCAGAAAGATTATGTATACATAAAAATTATAATATAAAGAACATCATATTTCTTGTCTAACATTAAACTGGTTATGAACCGATTATACGAACAAGTTGTTGCCAACATTCATAGCTTTAAGGTTGGACAAGTCCGAAGTTAGTGAGCTATGAACGTCGGCAACAACGCAAACGTTATGCGAAAGATTAACTCGATATTGGATATAAGAAAGTATATTTATATTTTTTTTTAATTATACGTACTGGCGGTTGTACTGCAATAAACCTCAGAATGAATAAATAACAATAGTTATGGAAAAATCAGATTTAAGGAAAGGGTAGTGATATCTATGCGCAATTATATACAACATCTCTATCGTGTTTTATTGGTATTCTTAATATTAAGTACCTTGTCGGGGTGTTCAAGGGTAGAACTATTGAATCATTTGGAAAGCAGAGACACAAAATACTTTCATGAAATGATGGATAAGATTTTTGAAACATTTGATACGGATGATAAAGAGGGGTTGAAGAATCTTTTCTCTGTCAATGTAAGAAATTATAGTCCGGACTTGGATGAGCAAATCGATTCCTTTTTTGAAGTATATAATAGTCCAACAGAGATTGAAGAGATAAGATACTCAACATCCGGTGGTGAACAGATTGAGTATGGAAAGCGACGTACAGAATTGTACAATTCCTACGATATAATAATCAAAGCGGGTGAGATTCGTTATTATATTGCAGTGGAGTTAGTTTCAAGAGATGATTTTGATCCTGACAACGAAGGAATCCAGACACTCAATATTGCTACCCAAGAGGCTCATGACAGTGAATATTTTGTGAACTATTATAGCAATGAGGATAGGGGTGGGGATAAACCGGGTTTATATTATCAGGATTCTACAGAAATGCGAGATGACATTAGATGGATTGAGGGAAGACCTTGGAGGTATACCGATTATGATAGAGAACTGACAACAGATGACCTTGTATCTGTTGTTGAAATAGATGATGATTTCAATAACTTGGTTTCAGTGTTGGGGGAACCGAATTGCTCTTGGGACAATTATGAGTATTACTATTATGAACTTGAAAACGGCTTATTCGCTGTATGCAAAGTAGAGGGTATAAATAATACTATTCGACCTAGGGTTGACGGGCGTGTTGCCAAGCCTGATGTTGTTGTGGCTATTTATATTGCAGATAAAGAAGAGAATATTGAAACCGTATGGATGGCGGATGATATTGTTCAAGTGCTTGGAAGTTATTATTCATATCATTCTGTTGATAGAGAGTTGACGGAGGAAGTTTTTACCACATTTGCATTACGCAGCAATAAGCTAAGTCAACTGAAAGATGATATTGGACTACCCAATATCGATGAACCAATGTATTGGCACTGTTTTTATGAAATTGCCGATCATCGTTATGTAGAATGCCAATTCTTAGGTGATGATATTAAGGAATTTTCGGTTGTAGATTCAGAGAATAAGATATATATAATCTGGGAAGATGAGGAAGCAGAGAACTAGAGATAGAATATTATATTCTTACACTGAGATAACTATACAATAAAAGATAATATGTGGGAATATTACCAAAGTTATCGTGATAGAGCATTATGGTTGATGGAATTGTATAATATTATAACTTAGGATAATAGTGAAGGAGCATAAATGTTATGTTAAGATGAGCTTCCGTTAATCCTTCGCATAACAGGTTGTTGCCAAAATTCACTGACATTAAGTGTATATAAGTCGGAAGCAATTGAGCCGATGAACTTCGGCAACAACGCAAACGTTAGGCGACAGAATCAATTAGTTCAAAACCGTATTCTTAATAATTTATGAAGCTAGATGAAGGGGATAAAATATGCATACATTTATATTTGTAGTTTTTATATTGATTTTGGTATCTTTAATATTCATATACGAACATAAAACAAAAATCAAAAAACTACGCATTCTAATCAAAAAACAGTATGGTAGAAAGCCTAACATAAAAAAATGTGACAGTTTTAAATTAGGGTATTATTGGAGAGAACATGCAGAGAAAGTAGCTGCTGATGAGAAGATAGATGACATTACGTGGAATGACTTAGAAATGGATAATGTATTTTGCAGAATTAATAATTGCAATTCTTTTGTGGGTGAACAAGTATTGTATTCCGCACTACATTGTATATCAAAAAGCAGTTCCTTTATAGAATTACTGGAATTAAAAATTTCTTTTTTTGCAGCTCACGATAAGGAAAGAGAAGATATTCAATTATTGTTATGTGGTCTTGGTAAAGGAAGTGGTAGTTATTTTCTGCCAAGTTTTATAGCCAAAATGGATGCTTTTAGAATATCGGGTATTTGGAAATATCGTTTAATGCAAATTATCCTTGCATCTTCAGCGCTTCCAGTAATTTTTTATAAAAACACGAACTTCTTATTTGTGACATTGTGTGTATTAATTACAAATATAGTGATTTATGCTATCAATAAAGTGAAGTATGAAGTGGACCTGGATATGCTTAATAGTATTATCAAAGTGGTAAATGTAGGATATCAAATTGCTGATACAAAAAAGTATTCATATGAGAATGAATTCCATGACTTAAAGAAAGAAGCTGCGATATTCAAAAAGTTATCGAGTAGGGTTAACATATTACTAAGAAAAAAACAAGCTAGTCTTTCCGGGGATGTCTTTGGTCTTATATTCGATTATCTTATAGGCGGGACTTTGTGGGACTTTATAAAATATGATCAAATAATACGAATTTTAGATGGAAAACAAAATGATTATACTGAATTATATAAAAAGATTGGAGAAGTTGATATGGCAATTACGCTTGCCTCATTTCGAGAGAGTCTTCCATTAGTTTGTACTCCAACTTTTTGGGGAAAACATATATTACAAGTAGAACAAATATTTCATCCGTTAATTGATGAGCCTATATGCAATACGGTAAACATAGACAAGAGTTGTATTATCACGGGTTCAAATGCATCTGGTAAATCAACTTTCATAAAAGCTATTGCAATAAATGTAATTTTAGCACAGAGCATACATACATGCATGGCGAAAAAGATGAACTTGCCCTATGCAAGAATTATTACTTCAATGGCGGTACGAGATGATTTGATGTCTGGAGAAAGTTACTACATTAAGGAAATTAAGTATTTAAATAGAATTGTTCAAAGTTTATCCGAAGAAAGATTGGTTATCTGTGCAATCGATGAGATTTTACGGGGTACAAATACAGAAGAAAGGATTGCAGCTTCTTCTTCAATATTAAAGTTCATAGACAAAAAGAACTGCATAGCAATCGTTGCATCCCATGACATTGAGTTAACACAAATCTTGGATAAAACATATGATAATTATCATTTTTGTGAGCAAATACAGGAAAAGGATATTGCTTTTGATTTCAAGATACATGATGGGGTGACCACTTCAAGAAATGCTATTAAGCTACTGGAATATGTAGGATTTCCTGATGAAATTATAATTGACGCAAAAAAGCCTTTTTTAGAAACAGAAAAAAAGAAGTAATTAATAAAACGAATAAGTTTTGGCTAGTGGACATTTCCATTGATTCCATCGCCTAACAATATGTTCACAACATTCATCAGCATGTAGGTGGACAAGATTGATAAGCTTATTGAGCTGATGAACGTCGTGAACACGCAAACGTTAGGCGACATTTTACACTGGGTTTACTAATTTTGTTAATTATATATGACCATACAAAGGAGTAATACTAAATGTTGGAACAAGTAATAATGGGTATATTATCAGATCAATTAACAAGTGTTGTAGCAAAAAAAATGACTCGTAGTGTTATTGAGGATTTAAGTACGATGGCCGAGGAAGAAATAGCTGCTACTAATGCAGATGAGAGAAGGGGAAATACTAAAAGTAAAAGTAGGTTTAATTTGTCGGATGAAGTTTTTGCAGACTCCATAAAAAAACTTAGCGATATTAGAGATGGGTTTATCACTAAAGCTAATATATCTTTTGGGATTTGCGTATTTTCTGGAGTTGTAGGCATAATTCTAATAATGATTAGTGTTATAATTTATTTGAATAATGGAACAGTAGGACTTGCAAGTATTTCAACTATCTCAGGTATAATATCAGAGTTCATTGCGGGTACTTTTCTAGTTATGTATAATTCAACAGAAAAAAGAGTAAAAGAAATAGGAAATGACTTACATAATATTGAAAAAGTTAATATTTCGTTTAGATTAATAAGTACGATTGATGATAAAGATAAAAAGGATATAATGCTTCATGAGCTGATAAAAAGCTTTAATGGTAGTATTTAGTAATGGGCAACTTCCTGTAAAACATCGCCTAACAAGATGTTTCAGAAATTCATCAGCTATAAGAGTAAACAGGTTTGAAGAAACTGAGCTGATGAACTTCCGAAACACGCAAACGTTAGGCGACAGAATCAATTAGCATCATATTTATATTTACACTATTTCCATTATTGAAATATTAGGAAGTTGAATTATGTTTGTAATATAGGCTTAATGCTAACAATATATGAAAGGAAGAAACATATGATGAAGATATTTATTGATTCGGACGGGTTTTTCTGGCCTGCTGATATTGAACCTGAATATATGAGTATACAACGTCAATTAATTTCTATTGAAAAAGAGCAAGGGTCTTTTATTGAGTTATTTGAACAATACTATCTAGGGTTTCGATCTGCTATGTTCATTTGTGAAGATAGTATAGAAAGTGAAAGCGAAGCAGAAGTAGCGCTACGAGAATGGCGAGAAGGATGTATACATAGTGCAATGAGTTATATGGAAAGTCATATAAAATCAGAAATATCTTTGCCAGTAGACTTCATGTGGATAGTTAGAGAGGCGATAGTAAGCGTGTTGAAAGAAGAATTTCCAGAAGTAGGTAGTATTAAACTTCGATTATCAATGAAGCCTCGATTATCAGCTAGATCTGCTGGTGAAAATATTATATTTCCCGCACTAATTAGAACTGTGTTAAATCATTGTAATCTAGTTATTATTAATTCGGTTTTTCAAGTTATGAACGAAGAAGGCCAATTAGTAGGGGAAGTAGATAATAAACAGAATGCTCGATTTATATTTCCTTATTTATTGTACTGCCATGATGACTTTTCCGTTAGAAATCTTCCGATAATTGGTGCTCATTCAGAAAATGCTCTACAAACTGCATTACTGTTTTCAAATATCCAGATGATATATATTTTTTCACATGAATATGCTCATATTCTTTTACAACACTTTGATGATAACAGATCGATTCTTGATAAAGAAAATGAGGCAGATGCTTTTGCTCTAAATGTCGTGCTTACATATATTGAAAAAGATTCTACATATTCAAAGCAGGATGTTTTAGCTGCTATTAGATGGCTTTTTAAGTATCAGCTCATTGAAGAAAGCATTGGGACTTTAGTTCGAGGAAAATCGTTAGATTTTTTTGAATCTGAGTTTGAGAAACGACGTGGTGATTTTCAATCAGAATTATTTTTAAAACATGATTTGAAAGGTAGTACATTATTTGAATCAATAGGCTTTTGCATGATTGTTGAGCTACAGGCTATTCTTTATGAGTTTGGTCCAAAACTTATTAATGAGATAATTGATGCTTTTAACAAATCAGAAAAAACAGGAGGAATTGAACCGTGGTGGGAAAAAATAACACAAAAGTAGTTTGCGTAAAAATTGAATTAGAACTTGAATCACTAGATAACATAAACAGTTTATTTAAGAGTAATGGTGATACAAATTCCATTCAATTCTGCGATAAAGAATTTGAACTCACACTATTATCAGCAGGTAATGAGTTATCCTTTGGAGGTGGGGTTACAGCCGAACTTCTCATGACATTTTCCATGGGTGTAGCTTCTGGAGTAGTGGGTAATTTTATATTTTCATATTTATGTAAGCAAGCCAAGAAGCTCTCGTTAAACAATCAGCGAACACTAATAAAAGAGGAAAAGATTACTCAAGTAATAGAAACAACAAAAGTCACTGAAACAAAAAAAATCAAAAAAACAAGAACCAAGAAAAAAGAAGTATCTATCGAAAAAAAGATCGGTTCAAATTAGTTACAGAACAGATTTCGCTGTATATGTTATCATTTTGGTTAATGGCTATTGGCAGTTTTCATTGATTCCGTCGCCTAACAAGATGTTTCAGAAATTCATCAGCGTTTAGTTTGATGAATTGTGAATATGTCGAGCTGATGAACTTCCGAAACACGCAAACGTTATATGACAGAATTGACTAGTTTATTAAGTTCGCTTGTATTATAAGGTAAGGTAAAGGAGAAATCATTATGATAAGGATTAGACATGCTAACATAACAGAAAAGTATAAGACATATGAATGGCTATGTTTGTCTGATACAGCGCATATGCATATGGGTGAACCAGATTATCCTAATAGTCCTATTCCAAGTTGGGAGCAATTTAAGGAAGATTTCGAGGACTTTTATTATGAAGAAGTAACCAGAGATAAAGGATCAGTTATGATAATTCTACATAATGATGAAGAGATAGGTTGCCTATGTTATGCCTGTTTTCATCTCAAACCACAGAAGGCAGAATTAGATATCTGGCTTAAAGGAAAAGAATATTGTGGAATTGGTTACGGTACAAACGCTTTAATAGCTTTATGTGAATACTTAGAATTGAATTATAATATCAAGGATTATATAATTAGGCCATCGATTAAAAACTATCGTGCAATTAGGGCATATGAAAAAGTTGGATTTAAGAAAGTACGAAAAGATGAGAAAGAAATAACTATTAATAATTATTTGCTCCATGAATATTTGGGTGAATAACATTATGTTCACAACATTCATCAGCATGAAATTGGACAAATTGGCAAGTTATTGAGCTGATGAACGTCGTGAACACGCAACCGTTAGATGACATCCCCCCTCTAGAGAAAAAGTGCGTAATCAAAAATATATCATCAATTGAGAATGTCTAGAGCGTTATTGGAAGTCTGATTATTACGGAGTAAATTTTTTTGTAACCATAATAACAAAGGGAGAATATTATGAAGACACCAGTGTTAGAAACGGCAAGGTTGATATTGCGACCGTTTTTTATAGAAGATGCACCGGCAGTATTTAGGTGTTGGGAAAGTGATCCTGAAGTGGCCCGATATATGTTTTGGACTAGTCATAATGACATTAAGAAAACAATTGAATGGGTAAAAAAAGAAATAAGTAGAATTGAATCCGATGATTGGTATATATGAGGAAGATGAATACAATAACTCCGGCTTAGGTTATGGGAGAGGAGGTAGTGGTAGTCTTGATGAAGATACAGGAGAAGTGTTGCTAACATTTTTCTATGACCTAGGGGTAAGTGAAAAAGAACTTTCGAAAACACATCACATGTTAGCCTCGAAAGAGAGTTTAGGAAATTTGTTAGCCAGTGCTGATAACGCAAAATTAATTGTGATGTTAGGCGACAAAGAGATTAAGAGTATTGAACTACTTGAGTAATAAAACAATTGCTGCAATTAGGGCATATGAAAAAGTTGGATTTAAGAAAGTACGAAAAGATGAGAAAGAAATAACTATTAATAATTATTTGCTCCATGAATATTTGGGTGATCCATCATATAACATTATGTTCACAACATTCATCAGCATGAAATTGGACAAATTGGCAAGTTATTGAGCTGATGAACGTCGTGAACACGCAACCGTTAGGCGACAGAATCAATTAGGTTTTTTATAAAATTTTTCTTGTTTTGATTTTGGTAAAAAAATATGGTTTATAAACAGTAATTATAAACCAATCAAAACTTATACCGAGAAGGAAATAATAAAGTGAAAAAGAATAAACTGGTAATTATCATTTTAATAATTGCGATATTGTTAATGATTGGTGGATGTAAAAAATTTGAAAGTGTAGATAATCCTAAGGACTTAACTACTTCACCGTCACCGACTTATACTACTACAGTACCTCCAACCCTCACTCAAGAAGAACTTTCCATGGAAGCCTACAAGAGATTTATGAAAAATGAAACGAAGGTATCATTTGACCGTTTTATGCCAAACGACTATATGGAGGAAGCTCTATACAAAAAGGGAAGTGAATATACACTTTCGGAAGTACTCGACATAGTTACTGCGTATTATTTTAAAAACTCTACAAATAAGAAAATTGAATATATAGATTACAGCTATATCGATTGTGGTGAGGATGGAGTGAATGAATTAGTTCTTCGTTTCAATGGTATGGACATTTATAATAAGGATGATGATAGTGCTCTTGTTTATATCATAAAGTATATCGACGAGAAAATATCTCTTTGTTATTATTACGAAACTTGGGCTAGAAGCGCTTCCACAATGAATGAATATGGATATTGTCAGTCTGGCGGTAGCAATGGAGCCAGCAATCACATGATAGAATATAGTCTAATTGACAAAGAGGGTAACTGGCAGTTTATTGTTTCTATTGAAAGTGAACTCGATATCAATCAGCTTGCTTGGTCGGACGAGTTGGGGCAGATTCCTAAAGTGGTGGAGACAAAGGAAATATCAGGCGAAATTGAGTTAGATACCATATGTTTTGATAATGATGAAAATACGGCTAATTCAGATGAGGGTGGCAATAAAGAGTGTTTCTACACATTTTATGTTTATGACGATAATTCGGAGCCAATCGAGGATGCGTACCTTTATACGAACAGCATATATAAAGAAATCTTCGATGAGGCATTGGTACCATTTATTACGCCAGACGAGGTTTTGAATATGATTTCTGAAAAAGAGGAAAAGGTGGGAGCTACAACTGAAGTTAAAGAAGGGACAGAAATGACATGGAAGACTTTGAATGGAAACATGTTTTCTGATTATGTGGGAAGATAGTTTATAATCCCGAATACGGCGCTTTGTGCCATGCAATTGGTCATGCTGGAGCCACTGGTCATTTACTAAATCCTTTAAATATAGATTTTTCAAAGTACTATATTAAGCACGATGACAGAGATTACACCGCTGAATGGTTATCAATACATATGCCACTTGACTATAAGAGAGAGAATATAACAATCATAGAATTGCAGAACGTCCTAAATAGTATGAGTGATTATGAATTTTCTTTGCAGTATAAGTGGATAAAGTGTTGCATGGATTATATGGTAACGATGTGACAATTTCAGCGATATAAATTTTCCGCTTAATACGTCGCATAACAATATGTTCACAACATTCATCAGCATGAAGCCGAACCAACTCATAGGTAGTTAAGCTGATGAACGTCGTGAACATGCGAGCGTTAACTGACATAATCTACTATAACTTTTTGGAGGAGGATATTTTTTGAAGAATTTAGTTCGATTAATAAGCTTTCTTTTAGTAATCGTTATGATTTCGGGATGTAGTAGAAGAAATAATGATGATAGTACTGGTGACAGATTTGAAGATTTAATAAAGGTATTAAGTGGTGATGTAGTAAGATATAACTCTTGCATTGAAATGAATTTTGGCATTGATAATGATGCTAAATATGAAGATTGCTGGATGGGGAAAATGCCAGATAGAGATAACTTAGGTAAAGAATTGTACTGGTATGGATTAGTGCCAGATGGTTCACAAGCGTATGATTATGCCAAATTAGAGGATATTTTAAATGCTGAAGTATTCCATGGCAAAAGTTTGTGCGATGTAATTGAAAAGGTAACTTGGTACTCATTAGATGGTTGCAGTATTGAGGAGAGGTTGCTTGATTATATCGAAGATAATGCAAAAGGACCTTTGAGGTCTGCACCAAAGTTTATTAAATAGATATAGATTATGGCATGCAATTTAAAATAGGAATTCGCATTCTTCTTATGTGTCGCAGTATTTGTCAGCCCCAAATAACTTATTTAAGGGTTAAGGCTATTGGCTGTTTCCGTGTGCAACGTCGTACAACATTGTACTCCCAACACCCCGCATGGAGTTCGATGGTAGGTAAATGGTAGTGAGCGGGGCATCGGGAGTACGTAGAACGTTATGTGACATTGTGCGCTAGGCAAATAATTCATTATGTGAAATTAGTAAAAAGCAATATAAGAGAAAAGGGGTATAAGTATGAAAAGACCACTAGAAAGAATATTATATATTGAATTAAAATCAGGATATTCAGATGATGGTCCTGCTTGGATTGGCATTGTTAAGTACTCTAAGAGTGGACAAACAATATATTTTAACAATAAGGGATTTCAACAAAGCGCAGACATTTCTTCAAATTATAAAGATATAGAAACAGGAGAAAGGTATTGGATTTCAGGAGTTAAAAAAAATGGAGAAGATAGGCACTGGGCTGGCTCAGGGAAAATTATGATAGATAGAGATATTGTTGATGAATATCTTCAAATTACCGGGCAGAAAAGTATTGATACAAAAAGGTTTGAATTAGTAAGTATTGAGCATGAGTATCCAATTGATAGAATAAATAAAATATTGAATAAGTTGTAAGTTATCTAGGAATATCAGGAGAGCTTTATATCATTCAATACAAGGATTATATTTATAGGGGGAATAATAATTTAAATCAAATTGGTATTAAGAAGCAATTAGTAACCTTTTTGCTAACGATGATTTCCGCGCACAACATCACATAACAATGTATTGCCAACATTCATCAATCTTGGAACGTTCTCAAATCATAAGTGAATGAGTTGATGAACATCGACAATACGCTACCGTTATGCGAAATATAATGTCTGTGAATCGAAAGGAGACAGAATGAGAAAAATAATATTGTTAATGCTAATCCTTGTTTTGTTTGTTATAGGATGTAATTCTAAGGAGGGTTTAAGTGAAGATCAAGGAATACGGGATGAGTTAGAATTTGCAAATTCACTTAATGAATTGGAAGTTAAGAAAGATAAGCTTAATCAAACAATAGCAGAACTTAATAAAAGTATTAATACTAAGAATGAAGAAATTGATACGTTGAAATTAGCTATATCAAATATGGAAATTGAATTGACTCAACAAGTTAAAAGTAATAAGAATACTAACCTTTTTGTGTTTGATTATACTAATGGTATGATTGGAATGGGTGAGAATCATAATGATACTAATACATATAATAACCTTAAGATAATAGGATATAATGATGTACATAGCTGGGGACATGATATTATTGATTTGTCTGATGATGAGACATCTACATTAGCAATAGAGGTAAGTGGTACTCTATATGATTTTAAGATAGAGATTATTGAGTGGAAGGAAGATTTAACTTCATATGAAGTTACGAAAGAAATCTGTTATTTTGAGGAAATAACAAATACAGATGTTTTGTTTAATTCAATATTGTCAGAAGGATTACCTTCTGAATTATTAACATGGAAAGATGTAGATGGTAAGTCTTTTTATTATTTAATCGGAGATACTGGATTAAGTGGTATGGCATTTCCGTATATAATTATAAGTGAAGTAGCAGATTTAGAGCCTTGGTGGGAAAGTAATGAGTGAAGAGGGGACAACATTATACTTCGCATAACACGCCAATTTCCGTCATGCCCGACGCGCATCGTTTTGGATGCTGAACGGGATGGCACGACGGAAACTGCGGGAACGTTAGGCGACATATATTACTTCGGTATAAAACCGAAATATTGAAGACTATAATATATTTATATAATTTTGTCTTCCAGATAAGATTCTCATAATTTCCACGCTAGATAATGTTTCATTTATGATGTAAAATGCAATGTAGGAGTCAATAATGAGCATTCTATAATTTTTTGATTTTAAATTATTATCAGACGGGATAGTACCAGCATGCGGAAACATCGAAAGTGAACCGATTGTTTCATCTATTTTTCCGATAAGACTAATTGCAGCTGATGGATTATCCATAGAAATATAATTAAGAATACCTTTGATGTCGTCTTGTGCTGCGGGGTAATAGACTATTTTTAAGCTTTTAGACATTATATTGACTCCTTAATGAGCTCATGAATTCATCATGAGAAATTGTCGGAGCATTATTAGATTTTTGAGCCTCAGCAACAGAAAGTTTATCATATAAGTCTAATTTTGCTTGAAGTTGTTCGAAATATGCTTGACTCATTACAACAAGATCACCTTTTCCATTTTTAGTAATGAAGATTGGTTCAGCATTTTTGTGGCAGGTTTCTGAAATTTCGTTAAAGTTATTACGAAGATCTGATATAGGAAGAATTTTTGGCATTTGCATCACCTCTATGATTTAATAATGATATAATTATATCATGTTAATGATATGAGGTAAATGGGAAATGTGACTAATAGGAAAATGTATGGTGACGGTAAGATATATTATCAAGGTGGACAAATGTTTATAACAGGTAAAGAGGATTTTACTATTGATACCGTAATAGACTATTATGATATTGAAATTAATGATTACGTAGAAGTTAATAATTTTATCGACAAAACATTTACAGCTGAATGGAATGAATTAGTAGTATTTAAAGAAAAAGAGTATGTTTATGGTGGTATTCACGAGATTATGGATTGGATTCCTGAAGAGCATGAAGATGAATATATTGCAATACTAGATAAAGATGATAAATTTACTGTCTTAAGTATTGATGATGTTTACAATATATATGAGGTTCAGTTGGAAGATGGTCAAGTAGGATGGATTGGAGGGCTTACTTATTATTTAGACTAAAACGACCGTTATAACTTCGCCGAACAAGTTGTTGCCAAAATTTATCAGCTTTTAGTATGTGAAGGATTTAAGTAGTTGAGCTGATAAACTTCAGCAACAACGAAGACGTTAGCTGAATTGTGTACTAGATTTAGAAGGGTATGTACAAGGTCTTGGATTTAGTATATTTAGATAAAACGAGGTATGAAGTTATGAATAGAAGATATATAATTTTAATCCTAATTATTTTATGTGCTACAGGATGCAAATCTAATAATAATAAAATGGATAACATGAAGTTTCAAAACGGAAGTGATGTTGACTTCTATAATATTGAAGAAAAGTATGATTCTATCTTGGTTGATTTGCCAGAAGATTGGCAAGTCAATAATGATTATAAGACGATTTTCAATATCATAGACGAAAAAGGAGATAAGAAGGGAGAAATTTGGGTATACGAGTATAAGAAAGATTTTGACCTTAAGGCACTGCAACCAAACCATAGTAGTATAACGAATGATGAAGAAATTGACTTGTCAATAGGTAAGGGGAGAGTATTAACACTTGATGCTGATAATGGAACAGCGGCATCAGGAATAACTGGTACGCATGATGAATACTTGGCATCAATATCAGTTGATGAAAAGGAAATATATTATATAAGTTTTAATAATAATGATGAGAATGAGATATCAAAAGAGATTTTTATGAGTATATTGAAGAGCATTAGATTAAAATAGATCATACAAGAACTGGGTTAATTGGCTACTTCAGTACACAACTTCAGCTAACAATATGTTTCCGAAATTCATCAGTTTGAAGTGTCATGTTGTCGGGAAATTGTGAGCTGATGAACATCGGCAATACGCAAACGTTAGGCGACATAACTGACTCGGTAACGAATAGATAATGTTATACAAGGAGGGTTTATGAAGAAAATAATGATAGTAATGTTATTGAGTGCTCTGATGACAGGTTGTAAGCAAGATGTTGAAAAAGTAACGGAATTAAATAATATTATCGAAACACAGAATAAAACAATTAATGAGCAAAAAAATTCTATAGTAGATTTGCAATCACGTCTAAAAAATGCCAAAAAGAGAATATCAGAATTTGAAACGATTACTAATAAAGAGAAGATTAACGAAACTCCAAAATCAATCTCTGATTATTACATTGCAACAAATGATGTTGCAGAGAAGTTTATTAAAGCTTATGTTGAAAATGATATTGATACCATGAAGCAATATGTTGCAGAATATATTTCAATTAACCAAGAAGAAATAATAATAGATTTGAAAGATTTAGAAATGTATGGTTTACCGCCTAAAGAAGTGAAAACGATACAAGTCCCCTTTTCATCTGAAGGAGATAAATATGTATTTGAAAGATTTGTTTATGATGAAATTAACAGTATTCAATATTATGAATATGGTTTAATTTATGACGAAAAATATGGGATTGAAGGTGATCTACGGTTGCGAATTAATGCGCAGGGAGTTGTGACTTATTTTGAAGTTTTAGAACGTGGCATATAGTCGCCAGTTACATCGCCTAACAGGTTATTGCTAACATTCATCAGCTTTTAGTTTCAGCGGTAGATAGCGTTTGAGCTATGAACGTCGGCAACAACGAAATCGTTATGTGACATAATTGCTTTCTGTACTGGTATTAACGAAAGTGTAATGTGCTTTGATTGTTTATATTATTGATAGACATGGCTACCTTCCTTTACGCACAGGAGGTTCCAACCGTATATCTATTATACAAGAAAATGGTGTGTAAGACTAATTTATGCACCTATGGAATTTAGTAGTTCAAACTGGAAGTTAGTATTTCACTGTACAAATTTTACTATATGCTTATTAGTTAATTTATAAGATCATTTATATCTAAGGAGGGTGACTTATGAAAATAGAATTAAAAAATGAAATGGAGACTTTGATAATTCCACTTTATGGAAAAGCAAAGATGAGTGAATTGGGAGTTTTTAAAGATCCATTTGCAGAAGAAGCTATTGCCAAACTCATCTATGATTACTCAAAACTTAAAATACAGGATAAAACACAAGTTATGCTTGCAATGCGTGCATCAATAATTGACGATTTCGCAAAAGCTTTTATTGGTAAAAATCGGAATAGCTTAGTTTTACACTTAGGTTGTGGACTCGATGCACGATTTATGCGTCTTGGAATTCAAACTGAAATATGGTACGACTTGGATTTTCCTGAAGTCATCAATATTAAAAAGCAATTATATAGTCAAACTGCAAATTATAGATATATTTCTTCTTCAGTTACAAATCTAGATTGGATAGATGGTATTAGAATGGTCGGAAATGAAGTGCTTATTATTGCTGAGGGGTTGTTTATGTATCTTTCTGAAAATGAGATTAAAGCACTATTAGAAGCTCTTAAATCGAAGTTTAAGAAGTATACAATTATTTTTGATGCGTATTCGAAATTAACAGTAAAAAGTTCTAAATATCATCCGTCCCTAAAAAAAACAGGCGCAAAAGTTAAATGGGGAGTTGATGATCCACGAGAAATTGAAGGTTATATCAAATCAATAAAGCATTTGAAAACGTTATATTTAACTGATAAAAAAGTAGTTGAAAGGATACCAAAGAAGTACCGCATAATGTTCAGGGTTGCAGGTTTCTTTAGAAGTGCAAGAGAGGCACACCGAGTAATTATTATGAAGGTGGACGAATAGTAAAAAATTCAAGTAAATTGGTGTGGTAGTTTAGACTAAATTGAATAAAGGGAAAGGTAATGATAAAGAGGGTTTAAGAAGGAATTTGAAAAATTGAAGCTTTAGCAAAGGGGTCACATGTTCCATCACATAACAAGATGTTTCCGACATTCATTGGTATTAAGATTGATTTGTTAGTACGTGTGTGACCCAATGAATATCGGAAACACGCAAACGTTATCCGCAATCTTCTGTATCTCAAGTATGGAGACATTTTTCAAGCATTCAACAAAGGGAGAGATCATGAGTTTTTTATTATATAAAACGAATTATAGACCTAGTGAAGTTAAAGAAATTTTACAAAAAGAACTAAAAACAAGCCTTTTCTTTAATTGGAATGTACATACTTACATTGGAAAGGTGACAGAAAAAAGATTCTATTATTCTTTTCATTGAGCATATATTAGAAATTCGTTTGAAAAAGTACTTAAAGGAAAAATATTTGAGCACAATGGAATGACTTATATAAAAGTAAAATTTACTAGTGGATTACTGAACTCACAATCAATACTAATAGTTCATTTTATTATGGGATTTTTTATTATGATTGATTATTTGGTGAATGGCTTGAGTATCACATTTGTTGGAGCTTTTCTTAGATTAATTTTTAGTGGTTTTATTTTTTCGGGATTTATTATAATATCAGGTAGTATAGTATCGATTATACCAATATCGAATGCTAATAGAAAAAGATTAATCATCTTAGTAGAGGAAAAATTGTCAGCAGAGAAAGTGTGACAAACAGTTAGACTGCTTATAACAAATTTGTTAGTTTACTTAAGTTTTATAGTTTTATGGTCTTTAAAAAAGTTGAAGTTTGTTATTATTACGCTTGTTCTTGTACCACTAGTAGGATATATATGTTTTTCGCTAGTTTTGAACTATTATAGTACATTTACACTGGTTGTTTCCGTGTACAACGTCCTACTTGAAGAAGGATATAAGCACTTTATAATTTAGGAACTCAATTTTATCATAGGAGATGAATTAATGAAGTCTAATAATCTCAATAGTAGTACTGAGTATATAGTAAAATTAATAGAACAGAATTATTCGGATTTTTATATAGAGATGGCTAAATTAAAAGGTTGTGAATATAAAAAAGGTAATAGTTATAATTGGGTTAGAGGTAATGAAGGAAGTTGGCCAACTGGTATTTTTGATATCAGACTACAAATAGATAGTATTAATAATACAATTAACGATATGGTAACGAGAATGAAAGCAGGATTGTTGCCTAATACAATAATGACAGGTCCATCTAGTATACCTGATAATTATGATAGATATTTTAATGAGTTTGGCTTGATTAGGAAGTATGAGGCTGCTGGTATGGCGATGAATATACCAAATACTAAATTAGAATATTTAAATGATGATAATGATTTAGAAATATGTATTTTAGAAGATGAAGAATTACTATTTAATTGGTGTAAGATAGTAGGTATAGAGTTATTTAGTAAACCTGATAAAAAGTCTATAGAAGATTTTTGCGATTTAATTAGATTGACATTTTCAATTGATAAATTCAGATGTTTTGTTGCTAAGTATAAAGGCAGGATAATAGCTACATCTTTCTTATATTTAAATAAAGGTATTGCTGGTATTTATTTTGTAGCTACAGATAAAGCATATAGAAATAAGGGTGTAGGTAAGCTAATTACTTTGGCTCCATTAATATTTGCTCAAGAAAGAGGTTATAGGATTGTAATATTGCAAGCAAGTCCATTAGGTGAAGTAATTTATAAGAAGATAGGATTTAAAGAATATTGTAGATTGGGAAGATATCAATTAGATTAATGGCAAATGTAAGACGGTTAAGTGCTTACTTCATATAACAATATGTTGCCAAAATTCATCAGCTTCAAGATTGATTTGTTGGTAAAGTACATGAGCTGATGAACTTCGGCAACAACGCAATCATTATATGACATTGCACACTAGTATTTGTATGAGTTAATAGAATTTTGGAATGAAGCCCCTTATTTGATGAAGATTAAAAAAATCAAATTGATAAGAATATTACTATTATCAATTGTCATTTTATTATTTGTTGGATTCTTGATTGGGGTAATTGCTGGTGAAATCATATGATAATGTTTAGGTGTATAGGAAGTAATCAATTAATTACTGAATTGTTTTTTTACTCATCAACTAAGCAACTGAAAGTAAAATCAATTTCGTTTGGTATATTTTTTATTATATTTTCTATTTTTATGCTAGCAATTTTAGTTGGCAAATTAAATTGATATGGCAGTTTCCGTGAGCAAACAATCATCAGCTTGAAGTGTTTTAAAGTCAAAAGTACTTGACCTGATGAACTTCGGCAATACGCGAACGTTGTACGACATTACACACTAGAAAAAGAGCGAAAAAATTTTCTGGTTGAGTTAGTTTTGAAAGAACTATATTGAGATTAAAGGAGTAAATTTTCTATGAGCATTGAAATTTATTATTTTTCAGGAACTGGAAATTCGCTTTCTGTGGCAAGGGATATCGCTGAAAAAACAAAAGGGACTTTGATATCAATTTCATCAGTCGTTGATAAGCAAAGTATAAAAACTGAATCAGATACTATTGGGATTGTATTTCCCTGTTATTTGGCACAGCTCTATGGGATACCTTTGATTGTAGAGAAATTTATCAAAAAGCTAGAAAACATTAACTTAAAATATATCTTTGCAGTTTGTACTTGTGGAGGCTTTGAGAATGTTAATGCGCTCCCAACATTGAAAAATCTCAGTAGAATAATTAAATCAATGGGGGGTGAACTTACAGCTGAATTTTCAATAAAACTGCCGATGAATAATTTAGGTTATCCTTCTAGATTAATAAATCAAAATCAAGAAAAAATGTTCAAAGAATCTAAGGAGAAAATTGACGTTATTTTCAATGTTATAATCAACAGGAAAAAGAATAAATATAAAAAAATAAAGGCGCTATTTAATGGGCTGATGGTTCCAATATATTTAGTCTTGCAGAATTTTTATATAAGTCACCTCAAAAAAATGTCGCAGGAGCCAAAAGATACAAATCTAGATTTTCGCCAAATGATACTATTAAGTGATAAAAGTATTTACGTAGATGATAAATGTAATGGTTGTACAACATGTGCAAAAGTTTGTCCGGCTCATAACATTGAAATGATTGAGAACAAACCAGTTTGGCAGCACCACTGCGAGATGTGTCTTGCATGTGATGAATGGTGCCCAACAAAGGCTATTCATCATTGGTGTAAACATGAAGGAAAAGATTACCATCACCCCAATGTAAAAATCTCAGATATGTTAAGACAAAGCCAAGATAGATGAGCTTTTATATAGGGTTTAGGGCTATCGGCAATTACCGTGTGTAACGTCGTACAACAAGATGTTTCAGAAATTCATCCTGAAGGATTTTCGTCAACATATTTTGTTGACAACTTTGAAGTATTTGAAAAAGTTTATGGTATAGCCGAGAGTGGAAAGGTTTCAATGAGCATTTCTGGACTGATATATGCTGTATCCGTAGACAAGCATATTACTAATAGAATTACATTTCTGAATATTTCATTAAGAAATGACTAATTTATGATGCTCGGAAGTTACCGCGCTGCGCGTCATATAACAAGACGTTTACGACATTCATCAGACTTTAGGCAGACTAGGTTTGAAGTGTGAGATCTGATGAACGTTGTAAACACACGAACGTTAACTGACATAATCTACTAGAGGTTGGTAGTTTATAACTTTATGAAGGAGGATATTTTTTGAAGAATTTAGTTCGCTTAATAAGTTTTCTTTTAGTAATCGTTATGATTTCGGGATGTAGTAGAAGAAATAATGATGATAGTACTGGTGACAGATTTAAAGTATATATAGGGGATACGACGGACTTATCTAGTGAATATGTTATTAGAGACAAACCTATCTTTACAGATAATGATATTGAGTATTATGATTGGGATAATCAGAAAATAGTGTTTAAGGATGAGTATTTAGAACAATTAGATGTTCCTTTTGTAGAAGAGAAAAGATATATTGGAGGTTCAAGGCTGTTGGGAACTAGTTCGATAGATAAGTTTTATGTTTATGTAGATGACGAATTAATATATGATGGTTGTTTTGCTCAATCAATGTTATCTTCATTTTTACCGCAGGGTGCTATTATTTCTGATATTAATGATGGTGTATATATTAAATTTGTTAATCTATGTGGTGACCAACTTGATAAAAGATATGATGAGCGAATTTTAAAGTTATTGGAAAAGAAGGCGTTAATTAAAGAATAACGATATATTCAGTAGATTACGTCAGTTAACAAGTTGTTGTCCACATTCATCAGTTTGAATAATATGAAGGTCTGAAGTACTTGAGCTGATGAACATCGGCAACAACGCGAACGTTATATGACATTGCACACTAGGTTAAAAACAACTTTATGATTATCATATTTTCATAGGGGGTATACATGAAGGATTATAACGAGTATTCAAAGATTGCCTACAATAACAAAGCAGATAATTATGATGATACACCTGAAGGTAAATTTACTAAAAAGTTTAAAGATTTATTGTGTAAGATTATAGTTCTGGAGAAAGGCATAAATATTTTAGATGTTGCTTGTGGTAACGGAACTTTATTGAAAATGCTATCAGCTAAGAATGAAATTCATGGATATGGTATCGATATATCTGATAAGATGGTTAGTAATGCAAAGAAGAATTGTAGAGATATGGTATTTAAAGTGGCCGGTTGTGAAGAGATACCCTTTGAAAGTGATTTTTTTGAATCAATGACAGTTTGTGCTGCATATCATCATTTTCCAGATACCGATTCTTTTGCAAGGGAAGCAGCAAGAGTATTAAAGAAGAATGGCTATTTATACATAGCTGAGATTTATCTCCCGGCTGTTATAAGGGTTTTATGTAATCCATTTGTCAAATTATCGAAGGAAGGTGACGTCAAGTTTTATTCGCCGAAAGAAATAGTGAGCAATTTTGAGATGCATGGATTTCAATGTAGTAAGGTAGTGAGAAGAGAAAATGTACAAATCGTTTGTATGCAGAAGAAATATAGAAGCTAACAAGGAGTTTATAGGTAGCTTCCGTGTGCAACATCAATAACAGGTTGTTGCCAACATTCATAGCCTGAAGGTTGTTTGAGTAGGAAGCAATTGAGCTATGAACGTCGGCAACAACGAACACGTTATGTGACATCCACCCTCTAGTTGTGAAAAAGGGTGTTATAGATGAAAAGTAATATTAAGGAGGAGATTATTTGAGGAGAAAGGTAAGACTAATATTATTATTGATAAGTTTGCTGTTTATTATATCTAGTTGTAAGAACAAAACAGAAAAGGATAGTATTGAAAAGATTAAAGATGATTACGAAATTTTAAAAGAAAAACTAGAAAATGCTGAAACGGAAAACAAAAGTCTCAAAGTACAATTAAATGATCTAATTCAGAAAACGAATTTGAATCATACTTCTTCTAACACAGAATACGAGATTCAATATGCGATTAAGAAGAGTGAGATTCTGGGAGGATTTGATGAAATTATTTTATGCCAAAATTATATACAAGAAAATGGTATAATATCAATAATTAATTCTTATAATAACATCTTTAATCCTCAACAAGTCAAAGCTAATGATATGATTGATGGATACAAGGTAAAGGAAGTAAAGATTAGTGATGATGGACAAGAGGAAGTTAGTTTTGAGGGCAGTTGTATTCTAACTGGAGAATTAATAATAAATGAAGTGGGAGGAAGTTACTTCAGTTTATTATGTGATAACACTGAAATTTCAAGAAGTATACCCATTTCAACATCATGGATAGATATGAATATTTTTTATGATAGAGCACATGTGTTTTTTCATTTAGCTAATGATGATAAAGTTATTGAAGAGATTGGCGTAGATAGAAAGAATAAAATGCTTGAATACCAGGATGGAGGATCAACAATTACATATAAAATCACAGCAACCTTTAAAAATTTTTACTATGCTTTTAAACCTAATACGGATTTAGGAAGTAGAATAGAATTAGTTGAGATACTGGCTATTGAGGAATTAAACCAATGAGATATTTACAGACGGATGACTGTAGAAAGCTTCTGAGGGTGGACATCACATAACTATATATTGCCAACATTCATCAGCATTGATTGGAAGTAATTGAGCTGATTGAACGTAGGCAATACGCGAACGTTATAAGAACCCCTCTTTGTAGAAATGATGATTATTATAATACATTTATTAAATGCATATTATGGCGGAGAATATGAACGGTGATTATACAGTAAGAATGATAAGAAAAGAAGAGCTAAGAGACTTGCTTGTAACTTGTACAGGCATTTAGAAAATGGAGATTTAGAATTAGAAGATAGTAAATCTTTATATGATCTTTGGGATAAAACTGAATGATTAGAGGTGATTGGAAGAGATGAAGAATAGAATAATATTATTACTAATTCCAGTAGTTTTGATTTTATTGATTTTAGTTTTTATTAAATTAAACGCAGATAAAGAAGATAAATTTGAAGAGTTAGTGGGATTACAGGTGATAAATGAAAGTGGTTCCTATGATTCAGAGGCCGAAAAGAAATCGAATTTTATTATAGTTTTAACTAATCAAAGTTTCCTTAAACCTGAGATGGAGTTTAGCGTTTATGTTGACGGAATTAAAATAATCACCCAAAATTGCAAGGTAGAAGGTCAGCATCAATCATATAATTATTATTATTTTTTAGAAGGTAAACATGAGATTAAAGTTAAGACAGCAGATGGGACTGAATTAGTTAGAATTATTGATTTGAATGCTAAAATGCCAATATGGAATATATTTACCTACTGGAATAGTGAGAAGGATGGGGCTAGTTTGATGTGCGATAAGATGGAAACACCCTTTATATGGGACTAGAACTTTCGCGCCATCCATCATATAACAATATGTTTGCAACATTCATCAGCATAAGACTGATCAACTGGAAAGTGTGCGAACTGATAACGTAGTAAACACGCAAACGTTATACGACATCAAAAGTTGGGCTGAAGGGCATTCGACAAACATTGTTTAAAATGACAGAGTAGAAATGTGTCATAAAATATTAGCCTTTTAGAATGGGGAATTTTTAGTCAAGGTAGTTGCACTCAGAGGATTAAGGAGGCGATGATATGTTTGAATTGGTATTAATGATTTTTTTAGGAGCACTATTTGATTATATAGGATGGCAAATCTGGAAAAAGGAACACATAACGCTCATACATAGTTATCATTATACAAAGGTTAAAGATAAAGATAAAAAACCATATACAAAAGCAATGGGTAAAGCGGTTATTACAATGGGAACTGGAATGATATTGACAGGTCTAATAGATTTTATAACAGGGACTTCATATGGTTGGATTTTCTTTGGAATATTCTTTTTGTTGGGTTTCATTATGATGCTTATTGCTCAGAAGAAATATAATGGTGGGTTATTTTAATAAATTATTATGTTGCTTTACCTTTCGCGTTTGACTTCGTATAACACGGCGTTACCAACATCGCCAGCCTTGAGGTAACCGTAATCAGGAGAAATGTTGGGGCTATGTGACGTTGGCAACGCCCAGAAAGTTATACGAAATAATCTGTTAGCGATATGTTGGTAGGTATATGGTAGAATTATATGCAAACTTATTGAATTGAAGGTAGCCAAAGCTTCCACAGATTACTTCGTATAACAATATGTTTCCAACATTCATTGGCATTAAGTAAGAAATTATTAATTAAAAAGGAGTGAAAGAGCATGAAATTGAAACATACAAAGTTACAATGGGCGATGGAAGGTATAACATTTATAATTTTAATAGTTATGTTTATCTACGTTATAACTATGTGGGGTAATATACCCGAAAAAATTCCAGGACATTACAATATCGCTGGAGAAGTTGATAGATGGGGGAATAAAAGTGAAATTTTGATTTATCCAATTATTAGTCTGGTCTTATATACTTTATTAGTAATAGCAGCTCGCTTTCCTGCTATTTGTAATGTTCCAATTAGAATAACGGATGACAATAGAGAGTTTGTTTATAAAAATATCAAAAGTATGGTTATATTCCTTAAAATGGAGCTGATGATTATGTTTTTGTATATGATGATATCGGGTTTGAAGATGCTATTATTAGGAAAATGGTTTATTCCAATATTTATAATTACTCAATTATGCACACTAACTTACTATCTTATTAAAATGTACAGAGGGAATAAAGACCTTCAAAAATATAAAGAATGAGATTCGTATAATTATTGAACTATTTTTCGTATGCAAAATCACTAAACAGTGTATTGTAAGCATTAATCAGCATAGAGGTTTTAGTTGGGAAGAACATGAGTTAATGAACATCGGAAACACGCAAATGTTAGGTGAAATTCTGTACTAGTGCAGAATGAAATATTAAGAACAATTTTTTCATATTGAGGGAGGGAAAAAAATGAGTAGGTTTCAGTTTATTGCAAGTGATAGTCCATTAAAAGATGTAAAAAATCCATATATAGAGTTTTTATCAATTAATATGGCATTAGCTAGAGGAATCCAATTGGATGATTATATATTAGATGATCCCGATATTGATAGAGATGATGTGAAGAGGATGTTCATTTGCGATTCTGAAGAACATATGCATGAAATTGAAATAAAACAAGAAGAATCACCATCATATGCAGAAAAATATACACAAAAAAAGTATGCGTCTGAATTGAGATGGATATATTCAGAGGAAAGAGCATTGCAGTTGTTAGATTATATAAAGGAACATCTCAAAGATTCAAATGAAGTTGAATTGTGGGATACATGGATGGATGATGAACAGTTAGCTACAATTCCCCACTGTACTTTTGAAAACTTATCGTTAGAAGATATCAAAAATATTTATGGGGGAAATTTTTTCAAACCAGAATACATAGTAATAAGATTAGGCAATAGTTAATTATAAACCAATAAGGAATGATACAGCTGGTAGTATACTTCCGTACACAACTTCACCTAACAAGATATTATCAACATTCATCAGTTTGTAGTGTAGTGAAATTTAAGTGGATTGTTCTGATGAACGTCGGCAACACGCAAACGTTGTGTGACATTGAATAGTAGTAATTTAAAATGGAGGTTTACATATGTATATTGGTATTCTAGGTTTTGGTATAGTAGGATTCTTGTTCTGCTTATTTGTGATGTATAGAACAAACCATGGGATTCCTGGTATACAAAAGTATGACCCAAAGTTTAGGCTTCTTGATATGAGATTTCGATACAATAGTAACATTGTATATGATACATTTGAGCGTATAGGTATAGAGGGAAGAAAAGCATACGAGAATTATTTATTGCTTGATTTTTGCTTTATCACTTGTTTTCTTATTGTGATGATAGCAATCACGTTAAAGGTTACAACAGATATGGTCATTAGAAACCTCCTTATAGCTTTTGCTATATCACGTGCCATATATGATGTGCTGGAAAATACAATTTTGATTATTTTATTGAATAGGTATCCCAATCAAAGCAACTTAATGGCAAAATTTTGTTCATTGGCTACTACATTAAAATTTATTTCACTGTATCTATGGATAGCAGGTATTATTATTATTTTACTAATAAGTTACTTTAAATGACAAACAGAATATAAATATTTATTATGTTTGGTTTCTTGCATTCACAAGGAAATGACCATCGGCAGTTTCCGTATTTATCACCTAACAAGATGTTTGCGACATTCACCTACTTAAAGGGTTATTAATCGGCAAACGATTGAGCTGATGAACATCGTAAACACGAAAACGTTAGATGAAATCCCCCTCTAGTAAAATTAGCAATTTATATGTGCATTATTAAGTTTAATTTATTGGTAATAAAAGGGAGAAGTTATGATAGCATGGATAGATAATAACAAAGAATGGATATTTAGTGGTATTGGGATAGCAATAATTAGTTCTCTATATTTTTTTCTAAGGAGGCTGTTTAATTTTATGAATAAAGATAAATCAAATGCAAATAAACATGAACCTGATAGTATAAATTCTGGAGTGATAGTTGGTGATAACACCAACATATCAGGAAATGTTGCGGGTCGTGATATCATTATAAATAACAACTATCATCAAAGAGAAATTGATGAGCTTGTAAGAATATTAGATTTACGAACAGAACGAATAAATAATAATTTATCAATGCATTTTAAATATGCTGAGATAAAAATCTATCTAGATGAATTTAACATTCTACATAAGTCTCATATAGAATCACTCAAAAAAGGCGATTTTATTTATGCTCATGAATTATTAACTCAAATTCATGATTTATCATACAGATTAGAGTCAGATGAATTCTGGAGCCGACATCGAATAGAAACTCCATTTTTGCTCTACAGCTTACGCCCGGATTCATTTACGCGTGGAGAATTAATATGTGCATATATTGTTGGTGATATGAGAAAGTATTCAGATAAATACTTAGGTACTGAACTTAGTGATCATAATGCAAGCAAGAATAATAAGGATATAATAATGATATATAAGAAGATAACTCAAAGTGTTTAATGAGTATTATAACAACCAATGATTGTGTAGTTTGGTAAACATAAACTTACATAAACGCTTTAAATTAGGGGGACATCACCTAACAGGCTGTTGCCAATATTCATCAGCTTTGAGTGCAACGATGATAGGAGAGCTGAGCGGATGAACTTCGGCAACAACGCGAACGTTAGACGACAGAAAAAGGCTATAACATTAAATCGAAAATGGGAAGGGGACACAAATAAGATGGATTTTATTTTTAAGGACATCAATGTTGATGAATTGGATTTAATAAAACCATTATGGGATAAGTTGAATCAATTACACTTGCAAGATTCGAAGTATTTTAAAGAACATTATAAAACAAATACATTTGAGAAGAGATGCAAGAAGTTTTTGCAGATGGGCAAAAAAGATATTAGAATTGAGATTGTCGAAGACGATAATGCTGTAATTATAGGATATTGTATTTCAACTGTGGAGAAAGAAAAAGGTGAGATTGAATCGTTATTTATTGAAGAAGAATGTAGGAAGAATAAATTAGGTAATAAGTTAATTACTAATGCAATTGAATGGCTAAAGGAAAGAAGATGTAATAAGATTTTAGTATCGGTAGCGGATGGACATGAAGACGTTTTTAATTTTTATATGAAGCAAGGATTTTATCCAAGATTGACCTATTTAGAACTAAAAGAATAAGTTACAATTTAATAATAAAGGGAGGCAAAAACATGTTAGAATTATTTCCGGAACCTATTTTAAATTTACCAAAGGCAGATATACCAATAAAAGGAATTGATGCATATCTATCACAAGCTAAAGATCATCAAGTTATATTTATGAATTTTAGTGAAGATGTTGATTTACCCGAGCATTCACATGAATCCCAATGGGGAGTAGTACTTGAAGGTAAGATAGATTTAATAATTAATGGTATAAAGAATTCGTATACAAAAGGTGATAGGTATTTTATTCCACAAGGAGTAAAGCATTGTGGAAGAATATATGCTGGGTATGCAGATATAACATTCTTTGACCAGAAGGATAGATACAAAGTTAAGGTGAAGTAACATAAATACCATTTGATAGGAGATTTTTATGAATTATTATATAATTTCAGGAACCTCGAGAGGTTTGGGTGAAGCAATAGCAAGAAAATTGTTAAAGGAAGATAATTATTTGATATGTATATCTAGGACTACAAATAATAATCTTGTAAAAACGTCGAAAGAGAAAGGTTACAAGTTATGTTATATTGAATTTGATTTGTCTAGAGTAGATAAACTCGATGAAATAATGACACGGATTTTTGAAAATATTAAATTAGATGATGCTGAAAAAATTTGCTTGATTAATAATGCTGGAACAGTAGCACCAATTAAAACTATAGATGATAGTAGTACATCAGAAATTATCAGCAGCTTCAATGTTAATACTTTAGCTCCAATAGTGTTGACTTCTAATTTTATCGCGATGTTAAAAGAGTTTAGGTGTGAAAAGAGAATAGTCAATATTTCTTCGGGAGCAGGGAAGAAACCTTACGATGGTTGGAGCTGTTATTGTAGTACTAAAGCAGCGTTGGATATGTTTACAAGATGTGTTGCCATTGAGCAAGAAAAGGAAGAATTCCCAGTAAAAATAATATCATTTGCACCTGGAATAATTGATACCGACATGCAAAATGAAATAAGACAGGCAAGTATTAAACATTTTTCACAATTAGAAAGGTTTATTGGGTTAAAAGAGAATGGATCTTTAATGTCAGTAGATTTTGTGGCAGATAAAGCAATTGATTTGTTAGATAATATAAAATTTATTCAAGGTGGAGTGATTGATATTAGGGATAAATAATAAAACGATCACCCAGAACTGCGTATAACAGGTTGTTGCCAAAATTATTAGCATGAAGTATGACAAAGTTAGGAGTACATGAGCTGATAACTTCGGCAACAACGAAGACGTTATATGATATAATTTATTTGTTTTATAAATAAGGTTTACTATATTCATCATGAACTTTAGAAAATTATTAATCCGATTACTTGTAAAAATATTTCGATTATTTCTATTATAGTATTAGTACTTTTGTATATGAAATTATAAGTGAGATTCAAGAAGGTATTTATATAAATGATGAATTGATTTTAGAATATGGTTGGATGGTTAGCCCCTCTAGATCGAGAGGCGGGGTAGAGATTCATTAAAGGAGAAGTAATGGCAAATTCCGTAATCTACATTTGAGCAGTTGATTTTGGATAGACCTGCGATAATGAATAAGTGTCGTGGTTGTTTATTAGATGACTAGGCTAAAGGGATTTGATTGAGACTATCTATGGCATGAAAACTAATTGTGACATTACAGGATATAATGACGCTATTTTAGTATGATTTGAGGACAGATATGTTTGGGAGGAGAAGAATGTTAGAGAAGATTAAGAAGATTTTTAGAACTAAGTGGGAGATAATATATATCACTCAAAATCAAAGCAAGTATTTTCAAGTTATAGGTAGGCTATCAGATAATCATATTGAACACAAAACTGCATTTGATGCTTCAACAATTAATCCAGGTAGAGGAATGGGTAGATCAACAAGAACTTATACAATCCTTGTTAGGGTTGAAGAAGCTTATAAAGCTAGTAACATACTTAATGAGATAAGGCATTAGTAAATCCAGGCATGATAATGGATGTATTTGGAAATTTCCGCACCATCAATCATATAACAATTGTTTCCGACATTCACCAGCTTTACGCTGGCGAGAAGTTAGTGTCATTGAGCTGATGAACATCGTCAATACGCGAGCGTTATGTGACAATGGGCACTATTATAAAGAGAGGTAATTATGAAATTATTAGTAATGTATCATTCGGGTGTTGGAAATACAAAACTGATTGCGGAAATGTTAAACAATAGGCTCAAACAATCATTTGTAACTGAGATAATGGCAATTGAGAAAATACAAGATAAATTTTTCTTAGACAATTATGATGGATATATAATTGGATTTCCTACACATCATACGCACCCATCTATCAGTATTATAGAATTTATAAACAGTATGATGACGTTATGTAAAAGAAAACCAGCATATATTTTTACTACGTGTGGGTGGTACTCAGCCAATACTTTAAGAATATTTGCTAAAATATGCGCAGTGAAAAACATAATCCCTGTATTACATCAATCTTACAGATGTGCTGCAACTGATGGCACCTTGCTTGTGCCATGGATAAAAGTATTATTTACATTTGAAAAGAATTTAGAGAAAAAAGTTGAAATTGAAGCAGAGAAAATTAAAGATGTGTTCAATAACAAACAATATAATGTGAATTTACCACAATTTAAATTGATTAGCATTATTAATTATCCCAATAAGAAAATGGGACAATTAATAACATTTAATATTTTTTTACATAAAGATAATTGTACTAAATGCGGCAAATGTATAAAAAATTGTAATATGAATGCTATGAAATTTGATGAAGATAAGTATCCTTTATTTGATAAGGGAAAATGCGAAAAATGCTATAGATGTATACACCACTGTCCTAATAAGGCATTATCCTTAAGTAGGAGAAAAGTTCCCAAAAAACAATTGACACAAGACTTCTTTGATTTTAACAAAAGAAAATGATCAAAATTTTTGTATTAGGTTTATGCTAACAATTATGGCTAATAGTAATTTCCGTGCCCAACATCAGCTAACAAGTTGTTGGCAACAATCATCATCTTTTTAATGATTTGTAAAATGCTGATAACCGTTGAAAACAAGTCTTTAAAGCTTGTTGACCTGTACTTTGCCACAGGTCATCCTGCGGAAAGAGAGATAAACAACCTCGATTTATGGGAAAACGAGGAATGGGTAAAGGGTGTTTTTGATAAATTAGAAGATTTCGAGGAAAGGATTGGCTCTTGATTTCACAAAAAGTTTTGAGCATTAATAAGAAGAATTAATCGAAGGAGGGAATAAATAAATGAAGCAATCAATTGTGCACATAGCCTTAGTTGTAAATGATTATGACGAGGCAATAGAATTTTATACGAAAAAGTTGAATTTTACTTTAATAGAGGATACTTATCAACCAGAGCAAGACAAACGTTGGGTTGTAGTATCTCCCCCTGGATCTATAGGTACAACTTTACTATTAGCTAAAGCATCAAAAACTGAGCAAGAATCTTTTGTTGGGAATCAGACTGGAGGAAGAGTGTTTTTGTTTCTCAATTCTGATGATTTCTGGAGGGATTACAATGATATGATTGCAAACGGAGTAGAGTTTGTAAGAGACCCTAAACAAGAATCATATGGTATGGTAGCTGTATTCAAAGATTTATATGGAAATCTATGGGACTTGCTTGAGTTAAATAAAGATCATCCTATTTCCAAACGAATATTATAATTTGTTCTGCTGATGAATGTGTCAATACGCGAGCGTTAGGTGACATTGCGTACTACTAAAAAAGCACAAATTTAAATTGTTTTTTATTGGGAGAGGTAATTATGAGTATTTTAGAGACTGAAAGATTAATTTTAAGGCGATTTGTACAAGAAGATTTGGAGGATTTTTATGAATATTGTAAAAATCCTAGTGTTGGTCCGAATGCAGGCTGGAAACCTCACAACAACAAAGAAGAATCAGCTCAAATACTAGAAGGTTTTATTACTGGTAATGAGGTGTTGGCACTCATTGATAAAGAGAAGAATAAAGTAATTGGTTCAATCGGATTACATAATGATGATATGAGAACAACAGCTAAAGTTAAGATGGTTGGTTTTGTACTTTCAAAAGAATATTGGGGAAAAGGTATTATGACAGAAGCTGTGAAACGAATTATGGAATATGCCTTTTTGGAACTAAAGCTTGAATTATTATCAATAGACCATTATTCATTCAATACTAGATCAAGACGAGTTATTGAGAAATGCGGGTTTAAGTATGAAGGTACATATAGATATGCTAGAGAAATATATGATGGAACTGTGAATGATATTGTATGTTATTCCATAACGAAAGATGAGTGGTACGAATTAGTGAGTAGAAATAATCTATAACCTTAAGTTATGGCTATTGGCAGTTCCGTACGCAACATCAGCTAACAATATGTTGTCTAAATTCAACATTCATAGCACTAATGATAACTTAACGTAAGTATTTAAGCTATGAACGTCGGGCAATATCAACAAAGAGCATAAATGATTTTTGGTATGGTATTAAACTTTTAATTAAAAAAAACATAGAGGTAGATAGATATAAATTGAAAGAAAGTATAAGTATATTTAATTTACTGCAAAAATCTACAATAGGTATCAGTGTAGTCGGATTCCTAATAGGATTAATAAGTATGCTTCATAATTTAACTGAGCCATCAAGTGTTGGACCATCTATGGCAGTTGCATTGATAATTGTATTTTATAGTACAATCTTATGCTTAGTAATTTTAAGTCCAGCGAAATATATTCTTTCTAAAATTGAAAGAAGAATCAATAATAATACATAATGCTTTACAGTACGACGTCAGCTAACAAAATGTTCATAACATTCATCAACTTTGTATTAGTTTCTAAGAGAAGTGAATGAGTTGATGAACATCGTGAATACACGAACGGTATGCGGAATAATACTGCTTTTTTTTACACTTACATTATTTAAAATAGGGGAGGGTCACTATGGCGAAAATATTGGTGTTTATTTATGATGGAATGGCAGATTTTGAGACTTCACTATTAACTCATCTACTCGGTGCAGATTGTGGAAAGGAATTACTAGTTGTATCTAATGATGTAGGGATTGTTAAAAGTAAATCGGGAATGTTATTTGTACCTCATATAGAATTAAAGAAGGTAATTACCGATGAAGTAGATGGAATAATAATACCAGGAGGCTGGCTTGCCAACCTTGATGAGAAATTGATAGATATTATTAGAGAATTACATGATGAAAATAAACTTATTGCAGCAATATGTGCAGCTCCATGGATTTTAGCTAAAGCAGGAGTTTTGTATAATAGAAAATATACAACTTCAATTGTAGAATGGCAAGATAAGCATCTGGAATTTTTTGGAATAGATGATCCATTTCCTAGGGAGTGTTATGTTGAAGGCAGAGTAATAAGGGATGGCAATATTATCACAGCAAAAGGGATGGCATTTATTGATTTTACTATTGAAGTATGTGATTACTTTGGTCTTTTCAAAGATGAAACAGAAAAGAAGGAATTTGAAAATGATATAAAGGGTTATTAATTGGCTATTTCCGTAGATAATATATGTCAAGAAAAATATTCGCAAATAAAAATGCGTAATTCAAGTATACCTACAAATATAGGTTTAGATTATCAATTCATTTTTGATAAAGATAAATCCATTAGTTATGTACTAGCAAAAAGATTTGTAGATGAAGGGGTTAGTCAATTAGTTTAGAAGCAGACTGAAAGGATAAAAACATGAAATTTAGATGGATGTTAATTGTTTTATTTTTAATAGTATTTACGGCTTGTAATCGAGATGAAATAAAGTCTAAGAGTGTTACTGAAAGTAAATTTAATTTAGTAGAAGCTAAAGATATTCTTCGCGAGACATATAAATCCATCAATGTAATGACAAATAATGAATTAGAAACTAAGCCAGAAATTAAAGTTAAATCATATGAAGAATTTATGGATACGTTTGACTTTTCATTGTTTGATGAAAGCGTTAAAAGAAGCTATATATTTGAAACTATAGTAGATTTTGGTAATGACGGAAATCCTGTCAAAGATGAAGATGGTTTTTTGGTGTATGGAGAAGGCAATATAATTAGCTATATTCCATCGATTTTTGACAAAGGAGTAGTTATTGAAAAGGCGTTTATTCGAGATGTTGATTATGGAACGAAGTATTCAAGTATGAATTTTCAGGAACTTGTAATTATTGAAACGAGGGATGAATCAATTGACTTGATGGCATCAGGATTTAACAGAATTAATAGATTTAAAATGAACACAGATGGGAAATGGATACTGTATGCAGTTGAGGGCACAACGTCTTTTGTATGGGAAAGATAATTGCGATTTTCATTGATTACGTCATATAACAAGGTGTTGCCGACATCCATCAGTATCAAGTATAACGTTTATAACAGAATTTTAATATTTAGAGGGAGAAGATAAGATGAAACTGATTAGAATAATTATTTTACTTATTTTTAGTATATGCCTTATTGGAGGATGTCAGGGGTCGAACGAAGATATAGTCAAAGTAGATAAAGTATTGGTTGGAGAAAGTGAACATTGGAAAGCGAGCTATAAGGCAAAAGGTTTCTTAGAATTTTATGAGCAGGATGAATCATTACAGACAAAGTATGACGGGAGTGATGAGTTAACAATCGAATACAAGGGTACATTAGAAGAACTTAATTCGATGAAAAAGTTAAAAGTTGAATCTCCTTCGGGAAGTACTTCTACTTTTGAATATGGCTTAGATGAAGCACCATATAGTGTGATATTTGAATATAAGGGTGACCTGAATCCCCGAATTATACAAAAAATATCACAAGGGAAAAAGATTGAGTTTGTAATAATGTGGGACGGAACAAATGGAAGTACTGAAATAATTCAAGTTAAGTAGATTTACTGTGGTAAGATAATGGTAATTTCCGTGCTTTATATCAGATAACAGGTTGTTGCCAACATTCATCAGCTTAAGTGCAACAAAATGGAAGTAATTGAAGCTGATGAACATTGGCATTTGGAGTAGCCCCCGACATTCAGCATCATAGATAGGCCTCCACCTTGGAAACAAAGGGGGTGTTTACAAGAGATAGCATATATTAATTTATTTTGTTATAATAAAGATTGAGTTTATTGGAGGACGATTATGAAACTAAAAACAATAAAAAAGAATGATGTAGAAATCGCGGTTGTAAGTAGTAGCGCAATATTGATAACTGATGTTCAAACTGCAATGGATTTTATAGCAACCGTAAACTTTGAAGCAGGTTGTGATCATATAGTTTTGAATAAGTCAGCACTATGTGAGGAATTTTTTTCTTTGAGAACCCGTATCGCAGGGGATATTTTGCAAAAATTAGTTAATTATCGGATTAAAATTGCAATTGTAGGGGACTTTTCTATATATTCAAGTAAGAGCTTGCATGATTTTATCTATGAGTGCAACAAAGGAAAGGACATATTTTTTATGCCAAATGAAGAAGAAGCTATTGAAAAGTTGAGCAGGTTTAGGTGTAATATTTTTATATAGAACAGTATTTGCAAATTAAAATTGTATAGACTAATTAACAATGTAGTAAGGAGGATGATTACATGAAAAGATGGATTTATAAAGTCATTGAATTTGATCCAAAGAAGTCATTTATGGGAGGTAAGGTTGATTGTAATAACATAGAACAAAGACTAAATGAACTAGGTCGACAAGGTTGGGAAGTGATTAGTAATTTTACTACTAACGAGGGATATGGGAATACAAAGAAGTTAGTATATACGTTAAAAAGGGAAGAAATGATAAATGACGAGGTATAGAAATAATATTTGTAGCCACTTATAAATATGCAATTAGATATCAGGAGGAAACATTAATGAGTGATGCAAGAATCATAGGTTTTGATAAACAATTATTAATTCAAACGGGTATTCATTTTTCTACATTATTGATTTGTGTGGCTTTAACTGGGATTTTAATATATTGCTTAATATTATTTATAAAACTTGCGAGACGTGGAATAGTTGCATTAGATATATATATCGATCAAAATAAAATTAAAAACAAGGTCTAAAGCGCTTTTAAGCTAGATTAGAACACGACTACGAAGTGATATTTTTTTGTAACTACAATTACGGGTATTATGAGGGTTCCATTTATATGAAGTAAACGAACAAGTTAATAGAGGAGTTGATATTTAATGAATAGAAAAGATGTAGTGCTACGATATGAAACTGTATCAGACTACAGTACGGTTGAAGAACTGACAAGAGAAGCATTTTGGAATCACCATGTTCCTGGATGTGATGAACACTATCTATTACACATCATCAGAAAGGCTGATTCATTTATTCGCGAATTGGATATTGTTGCAGAGGTGAATGGGAAAATCGTTGGTAATATAGTTTATACCAAAGCAAAAATAGTTGATGATAATGGTGATTACCACAATGTGATTTCTTTTGGTCCCATTTCTGTTTTACCTGCTTTTCAGGGAAAAGGAATTGGAAGTATTTTGATAGAACATACAAAGACAGTGGCAAGAGAGCTTGGTTACACAGCAATACTTATTTACGGTGACCCAGACTATTACAGCAGATTTGGATTTACTGCAGCAGAAAACTATAAAATTGGGACATCTGACAATATGTATGCAGTTCCACTACAGGCACTTGAATTATATCCTGGAGCCTTGTCTAACATAAGTGGCCGTTTCTTAGAAGATGAAATTTATGACATAGATGAAGTGGAAGCTAAGGAATTTGATAAAGGATTTTTACCTAAAGAGCTACTCAGTGACCTTCCAACACAAATAAGATTTCGTCATTTGGTGGAAATGAGGACCACAAGATGATGATAATAAACGCTATTGGCAACTTCCGTGTATAACATTAAGGTGTAAGTACGTGGAGATTTGGAGGGAAACGAATGACTAACTATATTATAAGAGCTATTAAATCAACCGAAATATATCTTCTCAAGAATTTTTTATATGAAGCAATTTTTCAAAGAGATGAAACGAATTTTTTGCCCAAAGATGTAATAAATGAACCTGAATTAAAGGTGTTTATTGAAGATTTTGGGAAGACAGATGATTTTTGTCTTGTTGCTGACGTTAAGGGAGAAGTTGTTGGAGCAGTATGGACAAGGATTTTATCAGGGGAAATTAAAGGATTTGGTAATCTTGATGGATATACTCCAGAATTCGCAATTTCTTTATACAGAGAATATCGAAATAAGGGCATTGGTACCGCACTTATGAAAAAGATGTTACAACTTTTAAAAGAACAGGGATATAAGAGAACATCTTTAGCAGTTCAAAAAGATAACTATGCTGTTAGAATGTATCAAAATGTTGGTTTTGAAATAATAGAAGAATTGAAAGAGGAATACCTTATGGTTTGCGATTTGAATTAACGTAAAGGCAATGAACTTGTGGCTATTGGTACCTTTCCGTACGAAACATCATATAACAACATGCCAATATTCATCAGCACTAAAGGCCAATGAAGTACCGAGAAATTATGTTGATAAACGTGATATATACATTTATTATAAATCTCTAAATTAGCAAGTGATATAATTGTTGTATCTATCTTTAATCACAAATTTCTTAATCTAGTATTAAACTGTTTAGTATGATAAAAAAACCGGGGGGTTATAGCATGGTAGTCAAGTCTTTGGATGATGTTATGTCTTATTTTGAATTTGTATTTTTTGCTTATATAGTGTTGTTGATAATTGTAAGCTTGAATTTTTATAAAGCACTATATATTAGAAAGAATTTTACTGTTGGTAATTCTATTGGAAAGTTAATTCAAAAACTTGACTTAGTTATTGGTGTTTTTTGTGGTGTAGCAATGTTTGCAGGTTTAATATTTCAAGGAGTATTGGCAGACAATAATGCATTAGGGTATAATGCTTGGTTTAATAGACTTTTAGGTATATCGATTGTAAGCTTTATTATTTTTGCATTAAATGTAATTGTAGTTTTGAGAGAAAGACAGGAGGAAGTATCTTAAAAAAGGTTGAAGCAAAAGTATGATGATTTAACGTTATCAGCATTTTTTTATGGGCATTGTTGATTTCCATGCTTAATATCACGTTAGATGACATCCACCTTAGTAAAAGAACAGTAGAATATATTTTGAATGAAGGAGGTAATACCATGATAGAGGTGGAGATAGGTAGAGCTAAATTTGAAGATATAGAACTTATAAATGAGCTTTTCGAAATTGTTCTTATCGATACGTTTCAACTAAATGGAATTTCAGATTTAATAGATACATTCAACAAAGAAATAAATGATAAGAGGCAATGCTTGAATCAAGATTTTGAAAGTGGGGGTAAAAGCCGGTATTTTCTGATAGCAAAGTATAAGGATATAATTGTAGGGTCAGTAGAATATGGACCAGCGAATGAATTGATAGTTTCATGTACCAATGGTGAATTAAAAGAGCTAATGGAGATTGGAACAGTCTTTGTGCATCCAGATTATCAGAGGATGGGGATTGGCCGCAGGATGCTCAATGCAATCATTATGGAATTAGAAAAAAATGGCATTGAAGAATTTTGTTTGGATAGTGGATACAAAAGCGCACAGAAAATATGGATAAATAAGTTTGGTTATCCACATTATTTTTTGAAGGATTATTGGGGTAAAAATGTAGATCATATGGTTTGGAGGATACAGATAAAAGAAGTATTAATCTTATAAGGAGTCTAAATAGTAAATGAATAAAAAAATTTCATTAATACATTCATAAAAATTAGTTAATGTGTTGTACTCAATGGAAAGTAGTCAGATAACACACTTTTGAATAAGTAAGAGGAAAAAGGAGTGGGTGATTCATGAGGAGAATAAGAATAATATACTTTATCGTAATTTGTGCCATCATATTAGTAGGATTAATATCGCGACAGATATCATATGTCCCATTATTTATAGGCGATATATTATGGGCAATAATGATGTTTTTCATAATAAGATTTATTTTCATTAAGTCTAAGTTGAAAGCTTTGTTTTTAATAAGCTTGATGATATGTTACATGGTTGAGATTAGCCAGTTATACCAAGCAGAATGGTTTAATGCTATTCGAATTACGATGCCAGGGCGATTAATATTAGGACAGGGATTTTTATGGAGTGATATTATTTCGTATACTATTGGTATAAGTATTGCAGCTTTTATTGAATCTTTTAAATTTAAACGATTTGTTGAAAAGTACACGAGATGATGAACAACGTAAACAACAAATGAAATTTTTTACATAATTAGTTTGTGGTTTTCAGATAAAATGAATTGGGTTCCACAATTAATAATAATATGGTGGTTGAATAGTTGCAACGCTCATAATAGATAAATGATAGGGGGATTGAGTATGGGTTTATAAGAAATTGTTTTGGGGATTTATTTTTTTGTTTGACTTTAGGTTATTTGGGTTTGATATCTTACCTGATTTTATTGCATATATTTTATTCGTTCAGGGGCTGAGTATTTTAGCTGAAAGAAGTAAGAATTTTATAGGGGGGAAGCCAGCCTCAGAAGTTAACCTTGGATTTAAGATAGATGTTTAAGTATTAATGTAATGATGTAGATTATGCTTGTTTACTAGTTATTATTAATAAAAAGAGGAGAGAAATTATTATGAACTTAGAAGCAATAAGATTAAACTGTGCGATGGAACAGAAAAGAGGGCTACATTTTATATTGACTTCAGTCATTATTTGGTGTTCTATTACAATAATACATATGACTGATATGCCAATATCTTCAAAGAATTTATTCACATTTTGTTCTACAACAACATTGTTACCAGTATCATTTATGATATCAAAGATAATTGGAGTTAGATTTAGTAATAAAGACAATCCATTGAATCATTTAGGATTTATTCTCTCAATGAATCAAATGTTATACTTGTTAATTGCAATGTGGGTATATGCTGCTGTACCAGAAAAGTTGGTAATGGTATTAGCAATGATTTTTGGTGCACATTTATTACCATTTGGATGGTTATACAAATCTATGAGTTATAAAGTGGCAGCAATAATGATACCAATATTTTCTTTGGTTATCGGGAATACATATGAAACATATAAACTTGGGGTTATGATGATTATCATTGAGGTTGTTTTTAGTATTGTACTTATTATAGAAGTCAAAAAAGAGCATGGAGTAAATAGCAGGCTTGAATAAGCATGGCACCCCTGTATTGCATTATAAAGAAATTTAATATGATTTGGAGGAGAACGCAAATGGATACTAGATCTATTTCAACGGCTTACAATTTGGTAGCAGAAGAATACGCTCAGAAGTTTTTAGATGAGTTAGAGAGGAAAAACATGGATAAAGTTGTTCTCGATTGGTTTGCTACCCAAATACCAAATAATGAAGTAGTATTAGAAATTGGTACTGGGCCAGGTGAGGTCTCAGGTTATTTAGATAATTTGGGAATTAAGTGTATTGGAACAGATATTTCACCTGTAATGATTGAGAATGCCAAAAGAAATTTCCCTTATATTATGTTTGAAGTACAGGATTTTTTTGATATTACATATCCAGAAAACACATTTTATGGAGTAGTAGGATTTTATGCCATTGTAAACTATCACCCAGATGATTTGTTGCCAATCTTTAAAAATATAAAGAGAGTATTAAAAGAAAATGGGTTATTTTTATTTACATTTCATGTTTTTGAAGGTGAAAGAAAGACATATGTTGAGAAGTTTTTAGAGAAAGAAGGTAGTAAATTAACCTTTTATTATTATGAAGTTGATGAAATTAAAAATATAGTAGAAAATTTAGGGTTTGAAATAGTAGACATTATAATTAGATACCCATATGAAGGATTTGAATTTCCAAGTAAAAGATCATATTTTATATTAAGGAATAGCCAATCGTTTTAATTACATGAAAAAATTCAAAAACGTCATATAAACAATATGTAGCCAATGTTATGGGAAAAACAAGGGAGAATTAATCAAATAAACAATAAAATAGCAGGCTTAATTTTATTATTATTTATGTCAACATCTTTTTATACCATGATTACATTTGAAAGGATGATTTAATGCCATTTACATTTGCCCACCCCTTAGCAGTTTTGCCGTTAGGTAAAAAGAAAAACAAGTATTTTGATTTTACTGCATTAATTATAGGATCAATGGCTCCAGATTTTGAATATTTCATTCATTTTAAGCCCTATCAAATGTATGGACATACTTTATTGGGACAGTTGTTTTACAACATGCCATTAGTTATAATCATTGCGTTTATTTATCATTATATCTTAAAGGAATCAATAATTATAAATCTACCTAATCCATATAGTACATATTATAATTATTTGATTAAGAAGAGATGGACAATATTCTCTAAAAGAGCGTTTATTATGTTTGTGTATTCTGCTTTAATAGGAATGTTCACACATTTGATTTGGGATAGCTTTACACATATAGAAGGCTATTTTGTAACTAAAATAGTAATCCTTTCTAAAAGTATTACTTTGATTAATTACAAAATTCCAATCTATAAGATATTACAACATGGAAGTACAGTCATTGGGTTGACGATAATAGTATTTTGTTTATGGAAAATTAAAGAGATAAATCCCATAAATAACTTAGATAATATAAGTAAAGTTTCAAAAGCAAGGTTTTGGATTGGTTTTATTGTAATAAGCATCTTTATTGAAATTATTGCAATATTTTTGCTGAAGGATTTTTCTATAGGTAGTGTGATTGTAGGGTTTATAAGTAGTGGATTCATAGGTATTACTTTGAATTCCTTGATAAATAAAAGAATCAGGTAAGAAGTGATTGATATAAACCTGAGTTTGCATTAGTTAATATTATAATTAAATGGAATGGAGAGAAAAATTATGGCTTGGTGTCAACGCTGTGAATATGAATATGAAGAATATGTAAAGAAGTGTACTGAATGTGGAGATGAATTGGTAAGTAATTTAACAGAGGACAATAAAAAAACACAAAATAATTACGAGTATTCAATACTAATGAATGTGGCTAATACAATGGAAGCTGATTTGATTATTTCTCAACTTGAGGCATATAGCATTCCATCATACAAGGGTTATCAATCAAGTGGGGGATATTTGAACATTGCAGCAGGATTTAATTATCAAGGAACAGATATTTTCGTGCCAAAAGTATTTTTAGATGAGGCAAGGGAGATCGTGACTGAGAATCAATCTAATATCATTGAAGATATGAATGCCGAAGAGGTTAAAGAACTTGAAGAATTTGAGAGAGAGTTTAATGATAAAAGAAATAGTAGAGTAAGTTTATTCTTTATAATAGTAGTTGTAATTCCAATACTACTTGCGTTGTTATATAATTTGTTAGAATTTGTTTGAATAGATTAACAAATAAATATGGAGTATGTTATAGAAAGTGTAGATTTAAGTGATTTAATTATTTATAAAATGAGGTGATTGATTATGAAGATTGTTGTAGTTGCAGGTGGATTAAGCCCTGAGAGAGATGTGTCACTTTCATCAGGCAGTCTTATTGCCAATGCACTTAGAGAAGCAGGACATTATGTGTTTTTGATTGATGTATATGAGGGTGTTTTGATAGATGAAAGTTCTATCGATCATTTATTTGAAGATAAGTCGGGTTCTCCGTATACACATGTAGTTCCAGAAGTAGCGCCTAACTTAGATGAAGTGAAATGCAGAAATAATAATGGAGATTCACTTATTGGACCTAATGTATTAAAAATATGTCAAGTTGCAGATATTGCTTTCCTAGCTTTACATGGTGCAATGGGTGAAAATGGCCAGATACAAGCTACTTTTGATGTTTTAGGAATTAAGTATACTGGAACAGGCTACATGGGAAGCCTTTTAGCAATGGATAAGGATATAAGCAAGAGACTGATGTGTCAAGCTGAGATTCTAACTGCGGAATGGTGTGTTTTTGAAGAAAGTACAATGACTCAAGCACAAATTATTAATACAATTGGATTACCATGTGTAGTAAAACCATGTAGCTGTGGATCAAGTATTGGTATATCAATGGTAGATTCATATGATGAATTAGAAACAGCTATTTTGATTGCTAAAAAAGTGGAAGCCAAAATACTTATTGAATAAAGAATTATTGGAAGAGAATTCTCCATTGGAATTTTAGATGGAAAGGCTTTGCCAGTTATTGAGATCATTCCTAAATCTGGATTTTATGATTATAAGAACAAATATCAATCAAATTACACCGCAGAAATCTGTCCAGCGAAGTTATCGGATTATGATACTGAAAGAGTGCAAAATCTTGCATTAAAAGTGCATGAAACATTATATTTAGAAACATATTCTCGAATTGATTTCTTACTAGATGAAAATGGAAATTTCTATTGCCTTGAGGCAAATACTCTGCCAGGAATGACACCAACTAGTCTAATACCACAAGAAGCACTTGTTTCTGGTATTTCATATGTAGAATTATGTAATCAAATAGTTCAATTAGGACTTCAAAAGTAATTTATAAATACTGACACCATTTACATTTGTTTTATGTGAAAGGAAAAAATACAAATGAATAATATATCAAATATTGAGGTTAAAATGGATTATTTTCATGTTGATGTTTTTACTGAAGAAGTATTATCAGGGAATGGGCTAATAGTTGTTTTTTGTAATCAGGAATTAGAAGATCATCTTATGTTAAACTTAGCTAAAGAGTTTAAACAATTTGAAACAATATTTCTAAGAAGAAAAGAAGATCATATCTTTTGTGCTAGGATTTTTACAGTAGATGAAGAATTGGATTTTGCAGGACATCCGATCTTAGGAGCGGCAGCCACAATACATAGTCATTTTTTCGAAAATAAAGAAGATCTTGTAGTAACTTTTCAATTAAATAACAAAACGGTATTAACTACCTCCAAGAAAAAGTCGAATTGCTATAATGTCCAGATGAATCAAGGGAAACCACAATTTATTTGCAATTTACTTGAGGAAGATAATGGGAAATATGTACAGGCATTGAATTTGTCAGAAGAGAATTTAAGTAAAGAATTTCCGCTAGAAGTTATATCAACTGGATTACCATATTTGTTAGTACCATTAAGATCCGGAATAGAAAATGCAAAGATAATTTGTTCCAATTTTGAAGTGATGCTAGAGGAAGTAAATGCCAAGTTTGCATATGTATTTGATGTCAATAATATGGAGGGAAGAACTTGGGATAATCAGGGAAAAGTTGAAGATGTTGCAACAGGAAGTGCAGCAGGACCAGTAGGTGCATATTTATATAAGCACAGTATAGCAAATGCCAACAAGGAGATTATAATAAATCAAGGGAGATTTGTTGGAAGACCTAGTAAAATTAAGGTTTATAAGAGTGCATGTGGAGAAGAAATTATAGTAGAGGGAGATGTAGCGATATTGGCAAAGGGAATCATTTTACCATTTTAAAGTGGTATAGATGTAGAAAGGTCATTCACATGAAGAAAAAAGGATTAAGAATAAGTATTTGTATAATTGTAATTGTTTGTATACTTGGAACCCTTGAGTTTTCAGGTATTATTTGGCATACAGAATACTTTGCTCGAACTTATAAAATCAAAGGTTTAGATGTTTCTCACTATCAAAATACGATTGATTGGGATAAAGTCTCCAAAGAATATAAGTTTATATTTTTAAAAGCGACGGAAGGAGAAGACTTTATTGATAGAACATTTGACGATAATTGGGAGGGTGCTAAAGATAACGGCTTCTTAGTTGGAGCCTATCATTTTTTTGTAACTTCTAGTTCTGGAGAAGATCAAGCAAACAATTTTATTAGAACTGTACCAGTTGAAACGGGTTCTTTACCAGCTGTAATAGATATTGAAGTAAGCAAAAATGAGGATAAAGAAATGGTTAGAGAAAATCTAACAGTTATGATAAATATGATCGCAGAAAAATATGGAAGTACGCCTATTTTATACGTAACATATGCAACATATGATGCATTTATCATGGGATACTTCGATGAATCTAAAATATGGATAAGAGATATTTTGAGGACACCCAAATTAGAAGATGGACGAGAATGGGTATTTTGGCAATATTCTAATAGAGGCAGAATACAAGGTATCGATACGTATGTAGATATAAATGTTTTCTATGGTAACGAGGATGAGTTGATTGAATTAACGAATTAAGTAATTGAGTAAAAAGAAATCAGAATTCTATTTAGCATAAGGAGAGTATAATGAATGAAGTAATAAAAACCATACTTGGATTGAAAACAACAAGAAAATCAGATTTTAGCAATAGAATAATTGAAGATGAAAAAATAGAATTAATCAAACAGGCAATTATTAGAACGTCAAATGCCTCTAATAGACAATCGTATTCAATTATTGTTTTAGACGAGGAAAAAGCAAGGGAAGCCTCATTACCGGGTAATAGAGTATTTGTATTTTGTATAGATTTTTTAAGACTACATAAGTGTGCTGAACAATTAAAGTGTGAATTAGATAGTCAATACTTTATGCAATATACAACAGCTTTAATCGACATAAGTTTATTAATACAATCAACGGTTATTGCTGCACAATCACTGGGGATAGATACTTTAATTACCAATGAAATATATCAAAATAAATTGGACACTATTTCTCCTATACTCAATATTCCAGAAGCGTATGTTTTTCCAATGATTGCTGTCTGTATGGGTTATTCAAAAACAGAAAAGAAAGTAGAAAAAGGCAGAATCGATAGTAAATATATATTCTTTGATAATGAATACGGAAAATGTTCAATCGACGATATTAAAAGAATTATTAATGAAACAGATTCGGAAGAAAGAAACATAGGTCTAATTCAAAAATGGAATGAAATGGGATATAATCATTACTATGAATGGTTTTTCAATAAGTGGTCACAAACAATTGGTACAAAAAGCGAAAGTGAAGCATTAGAAAAGACATTGAAAGCACATAAGATATTATAATGTGAATAGCTTTAAACATCTATCAATTTTTAGCGCGTTCTTGACAAAATCCAACAAAAGGACTGTCTTGACATAATTGTTGCCCTGTGATATAGTATAAATTGCAATTAAACAGGTTAAAATTATAATTATATTATATTTCATATATGAAGTAGATGAAATGAGTAGCTGGTTTGTGAGCTAATTCACGTATTCATAGAATGTGGGAATAAGTAAGTTAACCAATAGTACATAAAGTTAATCCTAGGATTGACTTAACATACTATTAAAAGCAAAAGTTTAATTGAAAAATAATATTTAGAACTGGGGTTTGATTAGGATCAAATGGTCATGATCTTTACTATATTTTTTATGGTATAAAGTGAACTGATAATCAGGTAAGCTTAAACACTCTAACTCTATGGAAACATAGATTTAGAGTGTTTTTTATTTTTTAATAGAAAACATATAGGCGATTATAGTGAAAAATGGAGGAGAAATGATATGGAGATGCTAGATTTAATGAACCAAAAAATGAATGATGAAAATTTTACGGATAGTGCCACAAAACTGTGGAGTGATTGGAAGTGGCAAGTAAGACACGTTATAAGAGAAATTGATACGGTAGAAAAAGTATTAGGTATTCATTTTACAGAAGAGGAAAAAAAGAACATTGAGGAAACGATAAAAATTTTTCCTATGTCAATAACACCTTATTATTTATCCCTAATTGATACGGAGGACTATAAGAATGATCCCATTTTCAAACAAGCCTTCCCAGACAAAAGAGAATTACATATAACTAAATATGATATGGTAGATCCATTAGCTGAAGAAAAAGATAGTCCAGTAGCTGGTATCACTCACAGATACCCAGATCGTGTTCTTTTTCATGTTAGTAATGTATGTGCCATGTACTGTAGGCATTGTACAAGAAAGAGAAAAGTTGGAGATAACGATTGCATTCCATCAAAGGAAGCGTTGCAAGAAGGAATAGAGTATATTAAAAACACCCCAATTATAAGAGATGTTCTAATATCAGGCGGCGATCCATTTATGTTGTCTGACGATTTAATAGATTGGGTTCTTGGTGAATTGAATAAAATTGAGCATGTTGAGGTAATTAGAATTGGTACACGAACTCCAGTCGTTTTACCGTATAGAATTACTGATGATCTAGTAAATGTTTTGAAAAAACATGGGAACATATGGATCAATACACATTTTAATCACCCAAAAGAAATCACTGACTCGTCAATGGAAGCTCTGAGAAAATTGGCAATGGCAGGTATACCTCTTGGCAATCAATCTGTTTTACTATCTGATGTAAATGATTGCCCTAGAATCATGAAACGATTGGTTCATAAATTAGTTCAAAACAGAGTCAGACCTTATTACATCTATCAATGTGATTTATCAGAAGGCCTTGAGCATTTTAGAACTTCTGTGGGTAAAGGTATTGAAATAATGGAAAGTTTGAGGGGACATACAAGTGGATTTGCAGTTCCTACCTATGTAATAGATGCGCCAGGTGGAGGTGGTAAGATTCCCGTTATGCCTAACTATCTTATATCGTGGTCAACAAATAAAGTTATACTTAGAAATTATGAGGGAGTTATTACTACATACCAAGAGCCAAATGATTACCATCATGATCTCTGTGATTTAAAATGCGACACCTGTAATTTGCAACTAAAACTACAAAAAGGTGAAGAAAGCAAGATTACTGGTATTGCAAAACTGATTGCTGATTACAACGAAGTCATAACATTAACACCGCGTTAATAATATTAACAAAAGGAGGATAAGTGGATGGATGCAATAACTAAGATTGGTAATTCGATAATCCATTTTGGTAAAAGTAATAATAGAATTTATCTAATGTCCTTAGATTATATGGATTTACCTATTATTGTTGATCAGTTAGATCGATTAGCTAATGAAAATGGCTACACCAAAATAATTGCAAAAGTACCAGCGTATGCAAAAGAAATTTTTGAAAATAGTGGTTATTTAGAAGAGGCCACTATTCCGGACTTTTATTGTGATAAAGAAGATATTTGTTTTTTTTCTAAGTACCTTGATTGCAATAGACAAACTGATCCCTTTAATGAATATTGTATACAAGTGTTAGAAAAGGCAAAAAGTACTAAAGTAGTACAAGAGAAAAAAACTTTAGATGAGGATATTTGTTGTCGTAAAGCCAATGAAAAAGATGTAGAAGATATGGCATTAGTTTATCAAGAGGTTTTTAAATCCTATCCATTTCCTATTCATGATAAGAGCTATTTGCTAAAGACTATGCAAGAGAACGTAATTTACTTTGGTATTTGGTGTGGGAAGCAATTAGTCGCCTTGTCTTCAATAGAAGTAGGGAAAGATAATTCAAACGCCGAAATGACTGATTTTGCTACTATTGAAGCCTACAGAGGCAAAGGTTATGCTTGCTATTTACTAGATGAGATGGAAAACGAATCATATTCCATGGGGATAAACACAGCCTATACCATTGCAAGAGCAAAGTCTTATGGTATGAACATTACCTTTGCTAAACAAGGATATATCTATGCTGGTACATTGATAAATAACACAAATATTGCTGGTCACATTGAAAGCATGAATGTTTGGTATAAGTCTTTAATATAGTCCATAGCATATATATGCTATCAATTATTAGATTAAAATATAAATAAGAAGTAATAATATCCACTTGTAATAGAGTCATGCATGTTTTCATGTATTTGCTGCTAAATTATGAGTGGATAGTTTATTATAGAATTATGGTGTTGTATTAAGAAATACATTGGGTAATGATTGTAATTAGGTTGATAATCGTGATAATATTCATTCTATTTTCTTGACAATAATTTTTATGAAAAACACTAATAATTGTTGATAAAAATATAATTTTGTTATAAAATGTAGAAAGAGATAAAGAAGACTTAATATGTTTTCATAAAGGAATGAGGAAAATAGAGTATATAATATGATTGGGATGAGTAAAGCAATACTTTTTAAGTATTCTATAGTACTATTGAGCAGGATCTATCAATAGTGCATCTAAAAATATTATTTTAAACTCTATAAAATTCAGACGACATAAAATTGAATAGGTTAACCACCATGAAAAACCATCGGATTTTTGATGGTTAAAGAAATATGTGGAAATTTACTATCCCACTTTATTATTGGTTGTAAAGCCAATAAATCTCTTAACATGGGAAGTAGAAAATGGTATTTGGTATTCATGATAAAAGGGAATGCCAACAAAATTTATACTAAAAGGATAAGGTAGGAGAAAATTATGAAAAAATGTATGATTATTGTAATAAGTATATTTATTTTAATTCTTAATGGTTGCACTATGACATCAAGAATTAATAAAACAGCATTTATGGAACCAATTAAGTTAACAAGTTCACAGAAAGAACTCACAAAAGGATTAGGTATAAATAATAGTGATATAATACACTTTAGGTTTGCTGATATCCCAACAAATATTAATAACATGGAGCTTTGGTGTGAGTATTACGATAGCGGTAAGCTCGTAAATAAATTATTTTGTCTGGAACAAGGAATAGATAAAAAAGGAACTATTATAGGTTCATTTTATAATATTAATGGAATCGAACGATTCGTAATCAATGGAAGCAGCTTTACTCGAGAGGAAGATAAATTTGATCAGAAAGTATCAACATCTATGTTAAATGACAAACGAGTAGCAATTAAAGAAGGACAAGAGATCATATTAATGGTCAAAGTAGAAAATGAAGGGAATATATCACCAATAAGTGACGATGTTTTTAGCGATTTTAGCAATGAGATTGAACAGTTAATAGAAAATGATCATGTCTATGTTATCAAATGTATGTTTCATACTACAGATAATAAAGGGGCGTAGAGTCCATAAAATATGTAAAAATTAGAATCATATTTTAAAATCCTTAAAGGATATACATCTAGTCATTAACAACAACGGCATTACAACAATAAAATAAAATGCCATATCGATCAATGTATTTACTTTAAACCCATAAGAGAACGTATAAATACGCATAAAAACAGTATGCAGCGCAAGTGTGCCTACACAGCATAAAGCTGGCATTACAATAAAAGTTAATGGATTAAACGACAAGGATGTAGCTTTAACCAAACAGTATATATCTAAAACCGATACTACGATTAAACTTACTAGAAGCCCAATAAGGTAGCCCTTAAGACCAAGCTGAGGTATCAATAAATATATAAACATAATACGAAGCCCAAGACCAATAATATTGTTTCTGAAAGTGATCATATGCTTATCAATACCATTTAACAAACTGCCAAGTGTTGTTTGAAGGTATAAAAAAGGACAAAGAAAGCTTAAAGATATGAGTAATGTACCAACATACCCTTCATTAAATACCATTAATCCAAGATCTTTTCCAAAAGCTAAGAAGAAAAAATTAAAAACAATTCCCATCATAATTGAGAATTTAATTGTGATTGATACGGTATTCTTTATTACACCCTTTTGCTTTCGTGCATAAGCTTCTGATATTGCGGGTAATAGCATTAAAGAGGCAGAAGTAGTAACAACAGTAGGGAAAAAAATCAATGGAAAGGCCATGCCTGTTAAGGTGCCATATACGCTAATAGCATAATTATGTGAGTAACCATAAGACTTCAACATGCCAGGAATTAATATTGTTTCGAAGCTAGACAATATAGTAGTGATTAATCGATTAGTAGTAAGAGGAATCGCAATTGCAGAAATTTTTTTCACAAAATAACGATAGGTTTTTGCAGCTTTAGAAATTAGAATCTTCCTAGTTTCACCATAATAAAATAAATATACGAATAGGCAGGTAGATATTTCGCCAACAGCCATACCAATTACGGCTACTGCACAAGCATATTCCAAACCTTTTAATATAAAAGAAGAGGAAAGTAGGTATATAATTGAAATTCTAATAATCTGTTCAGTAACTTGGCTAATTGCAGGTAAAGTAGGTTTGTTAACACCGTAAAAATACCCCTTTACACAGTGTGCAATTGCTGTAAAAGGAATCGATATCGATACGATCCTTAAACCAGCTACAATTCTAGGTTCATGAATTATTCGTATGCTGATAAATTCAGCATTCAAATAAAGTAATACCATTAATGCAACACCTAAAGATGTAGCAATAGCTGTAACGATACGAATCATTTTTTTAACATCCGATTTGCTTCCTTTTGCCATTTCTTCAGCAGTTAGCCTTGAAATAGCAGTAAATATTCCTGAACAGCAAAATGTATAGCAGATCATATAGATAGGGAAGATAAGTTGATATAGTCCCATCCCTTCAGCACCTATGATATTAGAAAGATATATTCTATTCACAAAACCCAGTACACGGGATATCAAACCACCGATAGTTAGTATCAAGGTTCCTTTTATAATTGTCTGTTTTTTCATCGTATACCTTGAATAAATCTTTTTAGAAATATATGATGATTGGCTTTTCTATAGACCTAATATTTGGTATACTAAAGCAAACGATAAGGAGGATTTCACCTTGGTTGAACTATTGCTTATACCTGTTTGTTTTTTTTCTGATCAACTAACAAAAAACAAAGCTGAAAAAGAACTGATAAATAACGAGAAAAAACCCCTATTTGGAGGAAAACTTCATTTACAGATAGTATATAACAAAGGCGCCTTTTTGGGCCTATTGAAAAGACATAAAAAAGTATTGATGGCTACTAATGTTTTTTCAATTGCTATTCTCGCTTTTATAATTGGTGGATTGGTTTTTATGAAGGGACAACACCTAATAAAAGTGGGCATTTCTTTAATGGCAGGAGGAGCATTTGGTAATATATACGATAGATTTAAAAGAGGAAAGGTTGTAGACTTTTTTGCTTTTGCTCTAAAACCAAATATTTATTTTAATTTAGCAGATATGTTTGTGTTCTTAGGTGCTTTCGTAGCTGTATTAGGAACTATATTTCTTGCAAAGAAACCCTTTCTATAACAGAAAGGGTCAGATTTTAGACAATTTAATTTATTATCAATTGACGAAACAGAGATAAAAGCATTTTTTCTTCAAGATGAATATGAAAGGCAGTAAGTGTTCATTTTTCGCCCGACCGGCCAAAGGGTAAGGCCAGAAAAATGACATTTTCTTTAGCAGAAAGGGCTTCGTGAGACCAATGTTACAAAACCTCCGCATTCGCTACGGTTTCGTAACCAAATGCAAGATTTGCTTCCATTCGGTTAAACTATTGATTATAAACCTTGATTACATTATCCATCTTTGAGGACATATTCATTAGAACCATATCCACAACAGTTAGAGCCACCATAGCTTCTACAACTACTACAGCTCTTGGAACTATAATAGGATCATGACGACCTTCTATGTTTATTTCAATATTCTCAAAGCTTTTATTAGCGGTTTGCTGAGTCATACCAATTGAAGGGGTAGGTTTTATTGCTGCACGAATAAAGATGTCTGATCCGTCGCTAATTCCACCAAGTATTCCACCTGCATGATTCGTCTTTTTCAAGGTTTTTTCACCTTCACAATAATACGCATCGTTATTCTCTATGCCAGTTCTTTCGGCTACCTTGAAGCCATCTCCAATTTCAATTCCTTTTACACTTCCAATCGACATAACTGCTTTTGCAAGATTAGCATCTAGTTTTTCGAAAACAGGTTCTCCAATACCAGCAGGTATATTTTTAACAATACAATCTATGATTCCACCAGAGGAGTTTCCTTCTTCTTTCAGTCGATTAAGGTAGGTTTCAGCTGCTTGAACACTTGTTGAATCGGGCATACATAAAAAATTATTGCTGATTTCATTGATATCAAAGTGATTCATATCAATTGTAACAGGACCAATTGAGTAGGTATATGCTGTAACAGTTACACCTAATGTTGCTAATATTTTCTTAGCAATAGCACCACCTGCAACTCTAGCAGTTGTTTCTCTACCAGAAGCTCTACCACTACCTTTGTAGTCCCTAAAACCATACTTAGAATCATAAGAATAATCAGCATGACCTGGCCTATAATAGGAAGCTATTTGTGAATAGTCATGTGATCTTTGATCCTGATTAAATACGATTAAGGAAATAGGGGTACCGGTTGTTTTACCTTCAAATACTCCAGATAGAATTTCAACCGCATCTGTTTCCTTTCTAGGTGTAGCAAATGGGGATTGACCCGGACGCCTTCTATTCAAACAGATTTGAATATCTGTTTCATTTAATTCTAAGCCAGCAGGGCAGCCATCTATGACAACGCCAATGCCTTTTCCGTGTGATTCTCCCCATGTAGATATCTTAAATATATTTCCAAATATTGAACCAGCCATTTTGACTCCTTTCAAACAAAACAAGTTTATTTAGATATTATAATCAAAAAGATAATAATTAGCAAGCCTACATATCTAAACGAAGCATACTTCAAAATCGTATTGTTACAAAAAACTTACTATGCTATAATAGCATAAAGAAAAGTTGATTTCATTAAATAGCAAAAGGATGAAAATATGTATAAATTACTTAACGTAGACGGCAATGCAAAGAGAGGCGAGTTACACACTGTTCATGGTGTTATTCAGACGCCTGTTTTTATGAATGTAGGGACTACTGCAGCAATCAAAGGAGCAGTTTCCACCAATGATTTGAAAAACATTAAGTGCCAAGTTGAATTGTCTAATACTTACCATTTACATTTAAGACCAGGTGATGAAATAATTAAAAAATTAGGTGGTCTACATAAATTTATGGTATGGGATGCACCAATACTAACAGATTCAGGCGGTTTTCAAGTTTTTTCGTTAAATGCACTTAGAAAAATCAAAGAGGAAGGTGTGTATTTTTCCTCACATATAGATGGTCGAAAGATTTTTATGGGTCCAGAAGAGAGTATGCAAATTCAATCAAATATTGCATCAACGATTGCTATGGCCTTTGATGAATGTCCACCATATCCAGCAACGAAGGAATATATGAAGGATTCAGTGGACCGTACATCAAGGTGGTTAGTTAGATGTAAAAAAGAGATGGATAGATTAAATAGCTTAGATGATACGATTAATAAGAATCAAATGCTATTTGCAATAAATCAAGGAGGAACATATGAAGACCTTCGTATAGAACATGCAAAGGTAATTAGCGAAATGAATCTAGATGGATATGCGATTGGTGGTTTGGCTGTTGGTGAAAGTCATAGCGAGATGTATCGTATGCTTGAAGCAGTTGTTCCACATTTACCACAGGGCAAACCAACTTATCTTATGGGTGTTGGAACGCCAGAAAATATACTTGAAGGTGTTGCGAGAGGTGTTGACTTTTTTGATTGTGTTTATCCAACAAGAAACGGAAGACATGGGCATGTTTATACGAATTATGGTAGGCTAAACCTATTTAATGCGAAATTCCTTACAGATGATAAACCCATTGAGGAAGGCTGTGGTTGTCCAACTTGTCAATCATATAGTAGAGCATATATAAGACATCTTCTAAAAGCTAAAGAAATGTTAGGTATGAGGCTTTGTGTGTTGCATAATTTATATTTTTACAATTCAATGATGGAAGAAATTAGAGAAGCAATTACGAACAATCGTTTCATAGAATATAAAGCTAAGAAGCTTGAGGGCATCAACAATTAGAAAGGAATCATTATGAAACTTAGCCACATTGGTGTTTGGACGAATGATTTAGAAGGGTTGAAAAATTTTTACGTTACTTATTTTGGAGGTAAGACGCGCGAAAAATATGTTAACCCTGTTAAGAAATTTGAATCTTATTTTATAGACTTTGAAGGTAATGGTAGTGTAAATCTTGAAATAATGAAGTTGGCTACAACATTAGAGAGTGGACAAAATCAGACAGGTGAAATGAATGGTTTCGCCCATATAGCATTTTCAGTAGGTAGTAAGGAGCAAGTGGATCTTTTAACAGAAAGACTTGCTTTAGATGGTTACGTAATTGTGAGTAAGCCAAGAACTACAGGTGATGGATACTATGAAAGTTGTATTCTTGATCCGGATAGAAATCATATAGAAATAACAATATAAACTACATGTTAGGAATAACTATTTTGGATGAATTTATTATTATTGGATTAATAACCGTATTTGTATCAGCGCTCATTCAAGGAATTACTGGATTTGGTTTTGCATTAATCGCAGTACCTATTTTATCTACATTTTTATTGCCTAAAGATATTGTTCCTATTGTAGTGATTTATAGCTTATTAATGAACATCCTTATGTATATAAGGAAAAGAACTATTGTTCATTTTTCAGAGCTTAAAACTCTGATTATATTTAGTTCAATTGGTATACCTATTGGTGTATACCTACTTAACCTCTTAGATGCAACTATCATTAAGCTAGTAGCTGGAATCACAATCATTTTGACCGCACTTGCTTTGATGGTTGGATGGGAATGGAAGGGTAAAAACCTTCAGCTTACAACAGCTATTGCGGGACTTACTAGTGGTGTATTAAATGGAAGTACCTCGATGAGTGGACCACCCATTGTATTGCTTTTACTAAATCAAAAAGTTGATAAGGAGCATTTTAGAGCCTATTTACCAGCTTTTGGGATCATAACGAATGTAATAACTATAATCTTTTTGATGTTGGGTAGAAATTTCAATGCAACACAACTAAAAAACATGGTGATATTCAGTCCTGCATTATTTTGCGGACTTTTTATTGGTTCAATTGCAGTTAGATTTATAAATGAATATTTTTTTAGACGTTTTAGCCTGATACTAATCTTGGTAACAGGTGTTTATACACTATACTCAGTTCTGTTTTAAACATCTATTAAGGTTATAAAACCTCCGCATTCGCTACGGTTTCGTAACCGAATGTAAGCTTCGCTTGCACATCAGTGGGGGGATTGACCACCCACCGATGTTGGAATTAGTTCCCCCACTTAAGAAGTGGGAAACTTCTTCCATTCGGTTAAACAAGTGACTTTTCTGATATATGATATATAATCTTAAGAATATTTGATTTCTCATCAATATCATTGGTCAGTTTATAACATGTAGTTAGAAAATTAACAACATTAGCTAGTTCATTATCTTTATTTTCATCTGATAACTCACTTCTACCTAATCTATCACATAAATTAAACAATCCAATTTCAGCACAGGACACTTCTGACATCATTTCCTCAATTTTAGAAAAGGGTAGTTTTTTTGTTATAAATAGTGGCTGCATATGCCATCGTACAAGCTTGCAAACATCATCAATAAACAAATTGTCTTGAGTTAAGCAATCTAAAAATGCTTTTGCAAGTCTAGCTCCTGCAATATCATGATTGTATGAGGTGATTTTTCCATTTCTTATTTTTGTTGTCGTGCCTTTTCCAATATCATGCAACAAACTTGCCCACATAAAAACACGTTTATTAGAACTTAAGTGATTATATCTTGCAGCATAATCAACTACTTGCATTGTATGCTCCCATACGTTTCCTTCAGGATGAAACTTAGGATTTTGTTCTGTTTTCATTAATTTAACTAAATCATGAAAAGGTTGCGTTTGGGGAAAAATATTATTACGTACCAACTCTCTAAAATAACAAGATGGTTTATCGTCATTTAATAAGTGCTTCTCGAATGAAAAAAAGATTGAAGCTTCCAAGTGAACACCTTCCTTTAATTAAAGCCTTAATACTATTATAGCCTTTGAGGGTAATAATATTTTGGAAAAGTTTAGAGATTAATTGAAATATTAAGTTGAAACAATCACCTGTATTTGATAGAATAAGATAAATGGCAATGGATATAAAATAATAGCGGATTAGCAAGGAGAGATTAAAGATGAAAAAGTTAATAAAAAGCAGTATTTTTCTTATGGTATTATCAGCAATTGGTTTCTTTGCATATAAGTTTTCATTAAGACTTAAAGAAATCAAAGAAAAGTATGAAAATTGCATCTCTTTTACAGGTAAAGAATTGAAGTTCGATGGAGAAGAAATTGATGGTGGGTCTTATGCAATTATGTTTAGTGGAGTAGAAATGGATTTTACTGGTGCGACTTTAATAAATGATGCTACACTTGATCTTTATGGGGAGTTTTGTGGTATAAGTATTATACTGCCAGAGGATTGGCAAGTTGTTGAAGAGGGTGAATCTTTTAGAAGTGGATTTTCTAGCCAGATTGACACCTATGAAATTGATGAAACAAAGCCAATTTTATATATTAACTACAATGTACGATATTCAGGTTTAGAAATTAAACATTAATATGAATAATTAAAATCACAAGGTTTACTTTGTGATTTTTTTGTTTTCTTCATGTATCGAAAATTTTCTTGCAGTAATCATATCTAAGAGTTGCAATTAGAATATCTATATGATATAATCCAAAATAACAACAAGTAGTATTGGATACCATATAACCTTGTGTAGATATCTACTTAAACTTTGGAGGTAATAGGATATGTCAAAAATTGCAATTGTAAGTGATTCTGCATGTGACCTACCGTCATATATAGTAGAAAAGTATGACATCAAGATTCTGCCCCTTAGAGTAATCTATGAAAATGCAGAGTACAGAGATGGAATAGACATACAACCTCAAGAGGTTTATGACAGACTAGAAGAAGAGATTCCTAAGACATCACTGCCAGAGCCAGTTGAAGTAATTGAGCTCTTTGACAAGCTCGTTGGAGAGGGATATACAGATGTTGTTTGCATAGCCTTATCAGCCAAGTTAAGTGGAACGTATAATCTGATGCAGTTAATAGCAAACGATTATGACCAACAAAAATTAAATATAAAAGTAGTGGATTCTAAGACCTTGTCAATGATTTTAGGCTTTATTGTGTTAGAAGCAGCGATGAAAGTAAAAGACTCAGGCACTATAGATGAGGTGTTAAGTACAATTTCTATTATTCGCAACAAGATACAAGGATGTTATGTGCTTAAAACATTAAAGTTCTTAAAAAAGGGTGGACGAATTGGAAAGGTAGAAGGTACTGTTGGAGAACTATTAGATATCAAACCGATTATTGGAATTGACGATGAAGGTGCTTATTATACAATTCATAAAGCAAGAGGCAGAAAGAAATCAATACAAAAAATTAAAGATTTGATTGAAGATCATTTTAAAGGTAAGTTGATTAATATATCAATTATTCATGGCGGAGCGGAAGAAGAAGCAACTTCACTTTTGGAGTATGTGAAGAAGTTGTATAATATTAATCAATGTTTTATCACTCAAATAAGTCCTGCTCTTGGAGTACATACCGGACCTGGATTAATCGGATATACGGCTTACGAAGTATAAAAGGATTGACAAATGCCATTATTTGGTATAATATTTGTCTTGTTCCACAATCAAAAATATACAATCGCTAGGGGAGCCGCAAGGCTGAGAAAGTTGAACTGACCCTTAATACCTGAACCGGATTATGCCGGCGGAGGGAAGCATATAATATAATTTATTATATCTATATACTTATGTCAGACAGCGCTTCCTGCGAAATATCAAGGAGGCTTTTTTTATGATAAAACAATTTCAAGATGCTTTATCAAGTGGTGATTTACAAAACGTTATAACTTCAACAGTAGGACAAATAATAATTTGGGCGATTGCCGTAACTTTGTTACTTGCAATTATGGTTGTAAGTGGAAAAAACAAGTCAACGAAAATCAAGATCAAGCAATTAACGTATTCATCAATAGCAATCGCGATTGCTACGGTATTATCTTTTATTAGAATAATCAAACTACCACAGGATGGCTCAGCTACTCTGTGTAGCATGCTATTTATTGTACTTATTGGTTATTGGTTTGGTGTTAAGCAAGGTGTACTTTGTGGATTAGTTTATGGACTGCTACAATTGGCATTAGGCGGTTGGGTTATGCACCCAATTCAATTATTACTAGACTTTCCATTAGCATTTTCTGCACTTGGGCTAGCAGGTTTATTTAGAAATAGTGAAAATGGTTTGATGAAGGGTCTTATCGTTGGAGCTTTTGGAAGGTTTGTCTTCCACTTTATATCAGGGGTAGTGTTTTTTGGTTCCTATGCACCAGAAGGGTTTTCCCCAGTGACTTATTCAATAGCTTATAATATTGCTTATATTGGAATAGAAGTATTTTTGACAATTATTATATTGATCATACCAGCGTTTGATACAGCTATGAAGGCAGTGAAAAGAAACGCATTAAGTGAATAAGCAATAATTGAAAAAATGGTTGTACCCTTGTGTACAACCATTTTTTGTTGTTAAAAAGTTTCTGCATTTGGAATAAATATTTTAGCATGAGTGAGCATCTAATCACGTATTCTTTAATATTCAGGTTCTTAAAAAGTATCGTAGCTCATAATTAGCTTTAAGATGACTATTTACTTTTGTATATTCATATATTATAATATATAAGAAGTGAATGCATAAGGAGGGAGATTTTATGAATGACGTAAATTACTTATCAGCCCTAGTATCAGGCATTATAACATTCTTTTTGCCTTGTATTTTACCATTACTACCGGTGTATTTTGGATATTTAGCAGGCGAAGCAATAACCAATTTAGACAATAGCAAGATAAAAATTAGGTTGATGACAAATGCATTAGGCTTTGTTCTAGGAATTACCTTGTTAAATGTTTTATTAGGCTTTGGAGCCAGAGCAATTACAAAACCATTACTGGAATATCAAGATATATTAAGAGCCATTGGCGGAATTATAATGATATTGTTTGGAGTATATTTCGCAGCTGGACTTAAATGGATGTTCTTTGAAAGAGAAAGAAAAATTAGGTATCATAATTATTCTCCAAGTTTCATCAAATCCTTTATTTTAGGTATTACCTTTAGCTTTGGCTGGTCGCCTTGTTATGCACCAATTGTTGGGAATATTTTAATTATATCCAGTTTTGAGCATAATTACTTTAGAGCTGGTACCTTGATGTTGGTTTATTCTTTAGGCTTTGGTACAATGTTTTTGCTTTCTGCTTTTTTAGCAGGAGTATTTGTCAAGAATTCAAAAAAGATTTACCCATATTTAAATACAATAAAAAGAGTTGCAGGAATTATCATGATTGTTATGGGAATATTGTTACTTACTGATCAACTATCTATATTAAATATGAATTAGCAAAGGGTGGTATATATGAAAAACGTTATTAAAGTTCTGATAATAAGTATGTTTATAATGATTTTTTTAGTTGGATGTCAACCCAAAGACAAGAAGTCTGAGGAAGCAGAAAAAGAACAAAAGGAAACTTCACAAAATGACAAGGAAGAAGATGACCTAGAGGAAGAAGAGGATAATTCGAAAGATGATAAAGCCAAAGATGAAAATGGTGATGCATTTCAGGCAGAAGCAGAAGCATTGGCATTAGATTTTTCATTGAGTGACGGTAAAGGCAATATGATAAATGTTGCAGATTACAATGATAAGTTTGTGTTTTTGAATTTCTTCACTACATGGTGCGGGTACTGTATGGAAGAAATGCCAGAATTTCAAACAGTTTATAATCAATATAAGGATGATGTTGAAATTATCATTGTAAATGTGAATTTTGAAGATGATCAAAGTGTTGAAGATGTTGTCAAATGGTATGAAGAAGAGGGCTTTACTTTCCCAATGTTAATCGACGAAGGTGTAGAACAAACAGAAGCTTTTTATCCTTATGTGACAGGATTTCCAACTACATTTGTTTATGCAAAAGGTGGAGAGTATCTTGGATATTTATCAGGAGGACTTAATGAAGCTTCGATGAAGGAAATCATTGAAGGATATATGGATAAGTAAAACACAATCAACGACATGATGATATGTCGTTGATTGTGTTTTACTAGGATAGTTTGGCATAAATAATTATAAAAGTTCTTTGATTTTAAGTGATAGTATTTTGTCTATTATACGATGTAAGGCCATTTTTTTGTTAAATAACTAGTTTGTTGAGGCAAAGCTATGATATAATAATGATTATTAGGGACTATATTATTTGAGGAGTTGATTCATATGATGTGTGATAAGTGTAATGAGAGAGCTGCTACTGTAGTGATAACTCAAATAGTCGGCGATAAAAATATAAAGTTATATTTATGTGAAAAATGTTCTAGTGAGACAGATGGCCTCACGAGGGAAGATCATAATTCGTTTCAACATTTTTTAAGCGGATTAATCAATGCAAAAAGCACCCCTCAAAAAAACGAACTATTAAAATGTGAAAAATGTGGTATGACAATTGATTCTTTTAGAAAAAATAGTAAAGTAGGTTGCGCAAACTGTTATAAAACCTTTAGTAGTTATTTTGAATCTTTAATTAAAAGAATCCATGGCAATAGTGAGCATACAGGAAAGAGACCAGGTAAGTTAGACGTGGAGATAAAAGCAATGCAAAAAATTGACTCATTACAAGTTGATCTTAAGACTGCGATTGTAAATGAAGAGTATGAGCTTGCTGCACGTTTAAGAGATGAAATTAGAGGTCTCAAGCAAGGAGGCAATGTATGATAAAATGGTATGAAAAAGACAATGAGGATTGTAAAGGAGTTATCATTTCTAGCAGAATAAGACTTGCAAGGAACCTAAATCAATATCCATTCCCTAATAGTATAGAGGACAATGATGCACAACAATTAGTGGATGATGTAAAAAAAGCCATGTTCTCAGCTAATGAGTATGCTATAGATCTTTTCGAAGAAATTAAAATGGAAAATGTAAGGCAAGTAGATAAGATTGCTATGATGGAAAGACATGTAATTAGTCCCCATTTTATTGGAGTAAAAAAACCAAATACATTACTTATATCTCATGACGAAAGCATTAGCATTATGGTTAATGAAGAAGATCATATTCGGATACAATCAATGCAGGTGGGTATGAATTTATTAGAAGCACTTGAACATGCTAATAAGATCGATGATTTGCTTGAAGAAAAATTAACCTATGCTTTTGATTCGAAGCTAGGTTACTTAACCTCTTGTCCTACGAATCTCGGTACAGGACTCAGAGCCTCCTATATGGTTCATTTGCCAGCACTTGAGACGACAGGTCAGCTAAAGTTTTTATTGGATGCAATAGGCAAATTTGGGTTAACAGTGAGGGGGATTTATGGAGAAGGTTCTGATGCACAAGGAAGCATTTTTCAAATTTCTAATCAATTGACCTTGGGTATAAATGAACAAGAAATTATTGATAATTTAACAACTGTAACAAAGCAAATTGTTGAACAAGAGCTTATTGTTAGAAATAAATTTTTAAATGAAAGAAGGCTTGAATTTGAGGATGCCATTTACCGTTCTTATGGTATACTAAGTAATGCAAGAGTATTGACTTCAAAAGAGGCAATGACATTATTATCTGATATAAAGTTAGGATTTGAGCTTGGTATATTGAAGAATGATCAAGAAAAGCCAATTAATATATTTGATTTAATGACCAGAATTCAACCTGCTAATTTGCAAAAGATTGAAATGAAGCACTTATCCTTAAAGGAACGAGATATTGCAAGAGCAACATATATAAGAGAAAATATAGTAAAACTAGTAAAGTAGAGCAAGGAGGAAGACATTATGATGGGAAGATTTACAGAAAAAGCACAGAAAGCCATTCAATTATCTAAAGAAGTAGCTGGTGAATTGGGTCACGATTATATCGGAACAGAGCATCTTTTACTGGGATTAATTAAAGAAGGTGAAGGTCTCGCTGCTTTTGTACTTAGAAATCAAGGTATGACTTATGAAATAATTGAAGAAAAGATAAAAGAGGTTATTGTAGGTAACCCTATTCAAGTTGCAAATGGTGGTGAGTTCACACCTAGAGTAGAACGAATTCTAGAGATGAGCTTAAGAGAAGCTGTCAATATGAATACAAAAATGATAGGAACTGAGCATATACTCATTGCACTCCTTAGAGAAAGTGATTCAATGGCAGCAAAGCTAATTGAAATATTAGGTGGGTCTAAACAAAAGATTTATCAAGAAATTGTCAAAGCATTGGGCCAGGATTCAAATAATTCCAAGTTAACGCCTAATACAGAAGCTAGTCAAGCAACTAATACACCAGTATTAGATCAATATAGTAGGGACCTTACTAAATTAGCTAAGGAAAATAAATTTGATCCCATCATTGGTAGGGATAAAGAGATTGAGCGAGTCATACAAATATTAAGTAGAAGGACTAAAAATAATCCTTGCTTAATTGGTGAGCCGGGTGTAGGTAAAACCGCAATAGCGGAAGGATTAGCTCAAAAGATTAATCAAGGAAACATACCAGAGACATTAAAAAATAAAAGAGTAGTAAACCTTGATTTATCCTCAATGGTTGCAGGATCAAAATACCGTGGGGAATTTGAAGAACGTATTAAGAAGGCGATTGCCGAAATAATTCAAGCTGGGAATGTTATTTTATTTATTGACGAATTGCATACAATTGTTGGAGCGGGTTCAGCTGAAGGAACTTTAGATGCTAGTAATATATTAAAGCCATCACTTGCAAGAGGAGAGCTTCAATTAATAGGTGCAACAACACTTAATGAATATAGAAAATACATTGAGAAGGATTCTGCTTTAGAAAGAAGATTCCAACCAGTTACAGTGAATGAACCTTCTGAAGAAGAAACGATTGAAATTATCAGAGGCTTAAAGCATATGTATGAAAATCATCATAACGTTAAGATAACTGATGAAGCCATCAATTCTGCAGTTAAGCTTTCTAATCGTTACATTACAGATCGATTTTTACCAGATAAAGCAATTGATGTAATTGATGAGGCCTGCTCAAAAGTAAGATTAAGTACTTATGTTGCACCTCCAGACATTAAAGAAATGGAAAACACCTTAGAACAACTTGAAGAAGAAAAAGTAGAAGCTATCAAGGCAGAGGCTTATGAAAAAGCCGGTGAATTAAAAAGAAAACAAAATGAAATTAAAGATAAGTTAGATAAAGCAAAAATCGAATGGCAAACCAAAAACTCTATGGCAGATCAAGTAGTAGATGATGAAGAGGTAGCAGGGATTATTTCAAGTTGGACTTCTATTCCAATTAAAAAGTTAACTGAAGAAGAAGGTGAAAGACTTAAAAATCTAGAGTCTGTATTACATGAAAAGGTAGTAGGTCAAGATGAGGCTGTAGTAGCTGTTTCAAAAGCGATAAGGCGTGGTAGGGTTGGACTTAAAGATCCTAACCGTCCAATTGGTTCGTTTTTATTTTTAGGGCCTACTGGAGTTGGAAAGACAGAGCTTTCAAAGATATTAGCAGAAACTTTATTTGGTGATGAATCTGCATTAATAAGAGTAGATATGTCAGAATATATGGAAAAGCATAGTGTATCTAAGTTAATTGGATCACCTCCAGGTTATGTAGGCTATGATGAAGGTGGACAGCTCAGTGAAAAGATAAGAAGGAAGCCTTATTCAGTTCTTCTCTTTGATGAGGTAGAGAAAGCCCATCCTGATGTTTTTAACACACTTTTACAGGTTTTAGATGATGGGCATATAACCGATGCACAAGGAAGAAAAATCAACTTCAAAAACACTGTAATCATTATGACTTCAAATGCAGGAGCACGAAATATAATTGCTCCTAAGATCTTAGGTTTTTCATCCTCAGAAGATGAGAAAAAAAGTTATGGTGATATGAAAAAGAATGTTATGGACGAGGTAAAACGCTTATTTAGACCTGAGTTCTTAAATAGGATAGATGAAGTAATTGTATTTCATTCTTTAACCAAAGAACACATTGTAGAGATTGTTGATATTATGGTAGGTATGTTAGCTAGTAGAATGAAAAAGAACATGGGGATTGAAATTCATATGACCGCTGAAGCCAAAATTCATATGGCTGAGGTAGGTTTTGATAAAAGTTATGGTGCTAGACCTTTAAGAAGAGCTATCCAATCTAAAATTGAAGATAGATTGGCAGAAAAAATTCTAGAGGGTATCATCAAAGAGGGTGACCATGTAACCATTGATCTTAACAACGAAGAGCTTGTATTTGATTTGAAGTAATATATAAGTTTGTAACCTACTATGGCAGTTTGAAGGAAAGTTCTGGATAACCAAAGAAAATAGAATTAAGTTACACTAGCAATTGAAAAGGAAATAATATATAATGTATATATTCAACACTTATCGACAAATTAGGAGGGTTTTTTAGATGGCTGGTATAGAAGAATTAATTAGAGTTGAGGATCAAGGTGCTATTAGCTTTGGAAATTACTTAGCAGACTCTAAACAGAAGAAACAGGACTTTGAAGTTGATGGTGATGTGTATAAAGTAAAAACATATAGTGCAATGACAAGACTTGAAAAGAACAGTCGACTATTATATGAATCAATACCTGGAACAACAGTATATAATTTTTCTTTAGATGAAAAAGAATTAAGCTTTACTGTAGAAGGGGTTGAAGATGCTCAGATCACTGTTGAATTAGAAATTGAACAAGAATATAAAATTTATATTGATCAAATGCAACTTGGAAAGATGAAGTCCAATCTTGCGGGAAAATTAAATTTGAGTGTGGATTTTAGTAATGGAAAGCAAGAAGTTGTAATTAAAAAAGTATAATGAAGAAGCTTTCATTTCGCAAGAGATGAGGGCTTTTTTTAAACGCTGCGTATAAATAACAATGTTATTTAACGCGATTTTTTGTGTACACTTTTATTGACCAATACATCCTATCAAGCTATAATAAGTGATAGATAACAACTGAAAGGGGCTTTATATCATGTCAAAAACGAAAACAGTATTTATGTGCCAAGAATGTGGCTATGAAAGCCCAAAATGGATGGGTCAATGTCCTGGTTGTAGCCAATGGAATACTTTAGTAGAAGAGCTAAAATTAAAAAAGCCTGTCTCCAATTTTACCAATTCGAGTATTGATATACATACAGATCAAAAACCAAGATCGTTATCAAATATAGATACTGAGGATGACAATCGCTTAAAAACAAATATCCAAGAGTTTGACAGAGTTCTTGGAGGGGGAATTGTTGATGGTTCTTTAACACTTGTTGGTGGTGATCCCGGTATAGGCAAGTCAACTATATTACTGCAAATGTGCCAGAGTCTTTCAGAACAAGGAACGAAAATTCTATATATCTCCGGTGAAGAATCTCTTAAACAAATAAAAATGAGAGCAGATAGACTAGATGTAAAAGGTAGTAATGTAATGCTATATGCGCAGACCTCTTTGCAAATTATCGAAACAGTAATTGGTAATGAGAAGCCAAATGTCGTTATAGTAGATTCAATTCAAACTATGTTTAGTGAAGATGTAACTTCTGCACCAGGGAGTGTTTCTCAGGTTCGAGAAGTGACAAGCAGATTATTGCGTATTGCCAAGGGATTGAATGTTTCGATCTTCATAGTAGGACATGTTACAAAGGATGGATCCATTGCAGGACCAAGAGTATTAGAGCATATGGTAGACACTGTGCTCTATTTTGAAGGTGAAAGAAGTGTTTCCTATAGAATATTAAGAGCAGTAAAAAATAGATATGGGTCAACTGATGAAATTGGTGTTTTTGAAATGCGTGATAAGGGACTGGTAGAAGTTTCAAATCCTTCTGAATATATGCTCACTGGAAGACCTTTAGGTGAAGCAGGATCAATCGTCACGTGCTGTATGGAAGGAACGAGGCCATTACTCGTCGAGGTACAAGCTTTGGTAAGTCCTACTAGCTTTGGAATGCCAAGAAGAGCATCAACAGGGACAGATTATAATAGAGTAAATCTATTAATGGCAGTATTAGAAAAGAAGATTGGTATGCAACTTGGAAATTATGATAGTTACGTTAATATTGCAGGTGGTATTAAGATTTCAGAACCGTCGTTAGATTTAGGTATCATAATTGCAATTGCATCAAGTTTTAAGAATGCTAGTATAGATGAAAAAACGATTATAATGGGGGAGGTGGGCTTAACTGGTGAGGTTCGAGGGATATCATTATGTGATAAAAGAATCCTAGAGGCAGAAAAGTTAGGCTTCACAAGGTGTATCATTCCCAAAGCCAACTATAAAGCTTTAGATCATAAAAAAGGGAAAATAGAAATCATAGGAGTAGAGTCTGTTAGGGAAGCTATTGAATTTTCACTTGGTTATTAATAAGTAAATATTTATTTAAAAAAAGGGTTATAATGGAATTTTCGCAAGCATTTGCGATATTCTATGCTAACCTTTTCGTTTATTTTTATTAAAAAGGAAGGCACTTCATTTTCTTATGACTCAAATATTGCTAAGAATGAAGAAAAGTCATCAAAATCTGTACCTAGCATATAAGACTTTAATTGATAAGTTTGATCTGCATTCACTAATTCTTCTATCTTTAATAAATCATCTGGATTATTAGTTAGAATAAAGGTGTTTCTTTTGTCGATATTGTAAACATTTTTAAATGCTCCTTGAAGTGTCTTCGACATAACTGATTGCGTAAAATGTACGGCCTTAGCATGATAAATATGTACAATGTACAAGTTAAGACTAAAGTCAACGGCTTCATCTAATTGAAGTTGAAGATGATCAAGAAACATATAGCTATAATCAGGTTGGTAAGTTTGTTTAATTCTTTCGGCATATTGTAGCTGATGAATGACGGGAGCTATATGAGTTGCAATAGCATCGAAGGATACAAGGCTTTCTTCTGTTATAAAAATTTTGGTTCTACTTCGAAGTAATGCAAAAAATCCTATAAGCTGAATGTCAACGCCTTTAATATAAACAGGAATCATAACCAAGCCAGCCCCAGGCTTTATAAAAGCATCAATAATAGCATCGGGTAGAAAATCAACAATTTTATCCTCTTCATAAACCAATATAGGTTCTCCATCAAACAAAGGCAAAAAGGAAAATCGCATTTGTATTTGCTCATCTGTGTCCCTAATATTTATTTTGTTAGAAATAGTAAAAGCTTGTTTTTTGTAATCGAATAGTGCAAAAAACCCCATTTCTATACCGAAAGACACGTTTAATGTATTCATAACTAAAGAGATTACTTGGTCATGAGTCTGAGCACTGTTCATGTTTTTCATAAGCATATTCAAATTAAGCAAATCGTTTAATTTATTGCTAACAAGCTTTTTTTGTCTTTCTATTACTTCAATATAAAAAACATTATTAATTGCAATATAAGTAGCAGACGCAAGACTTTCTACCAACTCGAAAATACTATTATCATATACTGTATCATTAACCTTTGCGCCAAGGGTAACAAAACCTACAAGTTGAGAGGATTTTTTTAGTAACACAATATATTCAGGATTAATTTTGCTGATAATGTCTTCGCCATTAAAAAAGTTGTTAATGAATAGATCTGTTGACTTTTTATCATTCATATCTATCAATACCGGCAATGATGCTACGTGGTTACTATTTGGAAAAAGAGTAATCTCTAGTTTTTGGTTGTAGATTAAAACATTTTTGTAACTCATTAATTTATAGTTTTCACTAATTGGATCTTTAATGAAAAAGGTAGTGTTATTACTTTGAGTTAATTCAGAAAAAACACCAATAGCGAGTTCGCATAGACTAGGAAGCGACAACTCACTTAAAAGTGCTTTAGTAGAATGATTCATAGCAAACAAGTTGAAAATTTTCTCATCTAGCTGAATCTTAGTTGTTTCTAGAGCCTTATAGCTAGAATAATTTGTAAAAGCTGTTGAATAAAGGTTCATTAATGCACTTGCAACTTCTTCATCAGCTGAATCAAAAGGTTTAGATTCGGATCTCTTCACAGCAATAAGACCAAAAAAACTTTTATCCATAATTAAAGGAATACAAAAGTCTGGTTTAAATAGATCATTAATTTCTTTAGGAAGTAAGCTTAAAATTTGTTTTTCGTATATCAAACCAGCATGAAAATATACTATTTGGTTATAATGATCGTTATATTCGAAGGAAAAGGTTTCGTCATAGCCCATTGATTTAAAGATTGAGTATGAGCTTTCGTTTTTGAAGTATAAAACCATCTGATTAGGAAGGAGTAGATCGTTGCAAAATTCAAAGGCATAAGTCATAAGCTGGTCTAATTCAAACCGTTGCGAGAAAAATTCTATAGCACTAATAATTCCAGAATATCGCACTAACTGAGCGTCAATTTCTGAAGAGGTTGATTTTTTTTGTTTGTTATCCGTTTTATAGGGCATATGATCACCTCATTAAGTAGTCTTGAATTGATTATTAATAACATAAAAAGATTGGGGTACGCTAACAACCTTTGAAACCACATGAAGATGCTTAGCAATTTCAATTGTTACATTCGTATAAACAGTTTTGTTTATCTTAACTTCGCCATCACCTTTACAATGTAGGTAGGAAATATATTTCTTTTTTTTCTCATATAAGGTCTTAAGTTTTTTGTTGAGACTGTCATAGGCCTCTTCTAACTCGGATAATATATGACGTTGTTTTGCATCTAAATTGTTTGGTGAGTATATGGATAGTTTTTGGTTCAAATATACAATTTGTTCCTTTACAGTATCTATTTGAGTGTTTATACCATCGTATTCTTCTTTATAAGCAACTCGATTAAAACCTAAAACGGTAATATGAGTAGGTACATCAGCACGGCTACCAATTTCACCTGAAACAACTCTAACGGTTGCCTCAATATTTCCACCAATTATTTTACTGTTTAGTGATTCTAAAATAACTTCTTTTGCTTTGATATTAGTATTCATTGCATAATAACCTATGTTAACGGAACCGTTACATTCAATGGTGCAATCAGCAGCAAACTTAGTGTATAAATCACCATCACAAATAATCTTAGCTTTGTTTTTTCCTGCTATTCCACCTCGAATATAAATGCTTCCTTCACGGCTTTCAATTGTGTCGATACCACCTAAACCAATCTTGCCCATAATTTGTATATTATTATTAGCTTTCACAGAAAAGTTGTCTTCAACTGAGTTTTTGACCTCAACATGACCATCGAAATCAATATTGCCAGTTTCAAAAGAAACTTTGCCATCAATTTCTAGATAATTACAAATTGCTAGAATGCCATTTTCGTATACAACAGCACCAACTCTTTTTGCAGTTAAAATTGTTTTTGTTTCATCTTCATTTAAATCTTCGTCAATCGTTTTTTTGTCATAAACAAGCTTATGTTGTTTGCCTGGTAGTGCTGGAACTGCATTTCCAAAAACTGATTTTCCTGGAATACCTAGAGTAGGTTCAATGCGTTCCCCGACCCAGTCGCCTCTTTCAACTTTATTGATTAAATTTAATTCATAATGGTTTACTTTGCCATCATCGAATACTTGAGGTTTAAGTTCGTCTATTTCATATAACTTAATAATTGCATCATCACCAGGAAGCGGTAACATGCCCTTTGCAATTGTAAATTTATCTAATGGAATCATTGATGACATAACTTCTTGTAAATCAATGCCAAATATAATACCCTGATCCCTGCAGGCAATTACGATTAATTCCAGTAACTCCTTTTTATCATACACAACAAATTGCTCAGGAGTTAAATTAATTGTTGCATAAGCTTTTAGTTGGTCGTTACTTGAGGATAATTCTATAATTGGTTTGTATTCACCAATGTTTACCAATTGTTCAATTGCATTAGTTATAGCGGCCTTTAGAGCAATGAATTGAGTGATTTTAATTCTAGGGAAACTCTTGAGTATTTCTTGAAAAGCTGTAAGATCATACTTTTTTTGTAATACCTTAATATATACTTGATCTTCTTCAAGAATAATTTCTACATTTTCACTTGTATATATAATATCATTGAACAAGATTTTCACCTCCGATGATGGTTCATAGTGAGCTATATTTTAGATTTTTTAATATTTATTTATTTTTATTCTAATATTGATTATACAGCGAATTCATTCATAAAAGCAAGAAAAATCAACAAATTAGAAGCAAAAATAATGTATTATATGGTCAAAATGACAATTGCGATGTTTGCAATTGCTAAAATTCTACTAAAATTTCTTTTTATAATAATTTATTAATTTATGGGTATACTATTATTGTTACTGTATTATAAAAAAATGGATTAGTTTTATGTATTTATAATCAAAATGAGGTTGATGATTATGCAATTTAATGAATTCAGACAATTTATTTCAACATTTCAAGAAGCGAGTACAGAAGATAAGATTGAAATGTATTGTACATCAGTAAATCTTACTGAAGAACAATATATGCAATTGCTTCGAACCTTTCCTCCAGGGGATATAAGAAAACTTGAAAAAGCTTTGTACTAAAACTGATGATAATAGTTCATCAGTTTTTTATTTAACGAGAATTTGACTATTCTGTCATTTTATATTGTAAAGCTATTTTTTTGTATTAGATTTTGTTGACTGATTTTTGCTTTTGATATACTATTAAGATATATTGGAAAAAGAAGGATGATTGTATGAAAATTGGAACCAATTTATATTGTAGTGCTTTCATCAGCCAGCAAAAGCAAGAAAAATATTTAAAAAAAATTAGAAACAGAAAAAACATGAGGAATATACATATCCTCATTTATCGAATGAACAATGTTAATCTTCTTGAATTGGTTAGCACAAGAGAACTATATAGACTAGATAGTAGAGAAGATGGAATTTATGTAATAGGAATTGTACAAAATAATGAAGAAGCCTACGAATGGATTGGTACTCTTGTTTCTAATACCTTATTGCACTTTAATGAAATTAATAAACAGACTTTATTTAGGGAGCTAGAATGTGATGTATAAATTTTATTCTAAAGCAATTGCCATAGTGTTTTCATTAACGCTTTTCTTTGTCTTGTTATTTGCTTCTGTTAATATAATAGTTTATAATATGGATTATTATAAATGGCATTATGAGAAAAGAGATATTGATATAAATACAGGCATGGAAATGAATGATCTAGTTATGGTAACCGAAAAGCTATTAAATTATTTAAAAAATGATGATGATAACTTAAACATGAAAAAATTAATTAATGGAAAAGTTGAAGAAGTTTTTGGAGATCGGGAAAAGTCTCATATGGTTGATGTGAAAAAAATGTCTGTAGCTGCAACGGCGACTAGAAATTATGGGGCCATATTAGTAATAGCTATAATCACATTGGCATATATAAATAATAAAAAATTATTTTTATATATATTATCATCAATTAAGTATGTATTTATAGGAACAACAGCTATTGTTTTAGGCATAGGAGCGTTGTTGCTTATAGACTTTAATAAATATTTTACTATATTTCATGAAATATTTTTCACGAATGATTTGTGGTTGTTAGATCCACAAACGGATATACTTATTAATATGGTTCCTGAAGTATTCTTTTTTAATACTGCAATGCTAGTGATTCTGTTGTTTCTTTTGATATCTTCGATAGTCATTGTTGGAGCTGAAAAAGCAAAGAAAAAAATGAAAATAAAACTTGGGTGATTTATCATGATTGTACTGTTGTTAATTCTAAAAATAATACTAATTATAATTGCAGTTATTTTATCAGTTGTTATGTTTTTGCTCATTTTGATTTTATTTGTTCCAATATGTTATAATATCAAGGGAGAAAAATATGATGAGATTGTTCTTGAGGGTAAAGCCAGTTGGTTATTAGACGTTATCAAGTTAAAAATTTCTTTTAAAAAAGAAGTTGCATACTCAATTAAAGTTTTTTGGAAAACGATATATTCTTCGCAAGTAGAAGAACCAGTTCGTAAAAATAAAACATCATCAAATAAGAAGAACGTTAAAGAAAGCAAATTAGAAGAAAAAGCTTATCAAGAAAAAGGCCATGATGTTAATAAAGATGATATTCTAAAAAGAGCATCAAATGATACAGATAAGAAAACTGACAAAGCAAAGGATGATTTGAAAAACACAACTACTTCATTTGCAAAGGCTGAAGATAATAAGAAGATAAAAGAAAAAAAAGTTAAGAAAAAAAATAAGAAGATAAAGATTAAGAAGAAAAGGGTGAAAGAAGAGTCATCTAATTTAAAGGATGTTTTTCACAAAATCCAAGCCTTTCTCAAAGAGGATTATTATAAAGGAGTAGTGAAATTTGTAACCAATCATGGCTGGAAGATGATCAAATCAATTCTACCTAGGAAGATTAGATTACATCTACAATTTGGTACTGATGATCCAGCAATAACAGGCTATATTCTTGGAGTAGTAAGTATATTTTATGCTGTAACAGGTAATAGTATGGTTATTGAACCTGATTTCGATAAGAGAATACTAAAAGGAAACTTTGATATAAAAGGCAGAATTTTTATCTTCATTCTTGTATATCATGCGTTGAAGATTATTCTAGATAAAAGAGTAAAAAAACTAATTGCAGAATATAATCATTAAGGAGGTTTATTATGGAATCGATTTTTAAAAACAATGTAGACTCGTTATTAAGTGGTATGGAGAATTTTATTTCTACTAAAACAGTAGTGGGGGAAGCAATTTATTTAAATGATACGATTATTTTGCCTCTCGTAGATGTTACCTTTGGAGTTGGCGCAGGTGCATCAGAAGGTAAGGATGAGAAGAAAAATAGTGGAGCTGGTGGCGGAGGTCTAGGTGCTAAAATAAGCCCAAGTGCTGTTTTGGTAATCAAGGATGGACATACTAAGCTGGTAAATATTAAAAATCAAGATAGCTTAACTAAAATTATTGATTTGGTACCTGACATTATGGATAGATTTATGAGCAAAGATAAAAAAAAGAAAGATACATCAGAAAATAATGTGGTGAATAAAGAAGACATGGGTGATTTGTAAAAATGCATAACATTAAGTATTTGAGGTGATTAATTGAAAAAATTCGCACCAATTATTATTGTGTTAATAATGAGCAATTTGCTTATGTTTTATCTTTTTGGTCTTATAGTAATAGCGATTATTGCTCGCAACTTCATTTTATCGATGATACTTGGTGTTATTGCCATCTGTATTATCGGAGTTATCATCGCTTTAATAGTGACACTTAGGGTTAGGTTAAAAGAAATTGATAAGGAGGATGAAGAAGATGATCTTAGTAAATACTGATTACATATCAGGTAAAAAAATTGAAACTATTTCCATTGTAAAAGGTTCTACAATTCAATCTAAGCATTTAGGTAAAGATATTATGAGTGGCTTTAAGACCATTGTTGGAGGTGAATTAACTGCATACAATGAAATGATGAATGAAGCAAGGGCGATCGCTACTAAGAGGATGGTTGATGAAGCTACTACCTTGGGAGCTGATGGAATTGTAAATATCCGTTATGCATCAAGTGCAATCATGCAAGCTGCAGCAGAGGTAATTGTTTATGGTACTGCGGTAAAATTTGTATAGAGAGTAACGAATAAATAGATAAGCAAATCAATAAGGACGTTTCTGATAGCTTGATTTGAAGCTAAAAGAAACGTCCCTATAAATATTTAATTGTTTCTATACGTTAAATCGGAATAATATAATATCTCCATCTTTTACCACGTACTCTTTGCCTTCGAGTCTAACAAGGCCTTTTTCTTTAGCTGTATTATAATTACCACATTTCATTAAATCATCATAGGATACTATCTCAGCACGAATGAAACCTTTTTCAAAGTCAGAATGAATCTTGCCAGCAGCACCAGGTGCTTTGGTTCCTTTTGTTATTGTCCATGCTTTGGTTTCTTTTTCACCTGCGGTTAAATAGCTTATTAGGCCGAGGATGTGATAACTTGCATGTATGAGTTTATCCAGACCACTTTCTTTTAAACCAAGATCTTCAAGAAACATCTTTTTCTCATCATCCTCAAGTTCAGAGATTTCTTCTTCTATTTTAGCACAAACAACAAAAACCTCGGAGCCTTCATTTTCAGCAAAGGCTCTTACTGTTTTCACATTATCATTTGTTTCTCCATCATTCATTAAGTCATCTTCTGTAACATTTGCAGCAAAAATAACAGGTTTATATGTCAGTAAGTTTAAGGACTCAACAAAAAGTGCATCGTCAATTTGATCAAACTCCATATTTCTTGCAGATACACCAAGCTCGAGGCTGTCCTTAATTTGATTTAGAAGGTCAACTTCCTTTTGAGCGGTTTTGTCTGTTTTTAGAGATTTGATTGTTTTGGAAAGTCTTCTTTCCAAAATTTCAAGATCAGAAAAAATCAATTCAAGATTGATTGTTTCAATATCTCTGAGTGGCCCGATTGAACCATCAACATGAATAACATTTGTATCCTCAAAGCATCTAACTACATGTACAATTGCATCTACTTCTCTAATATTAGATAAAAATTTATTTCCAAGACCTTCACCCTTACTTGCACCTTTTACTAACCCAGCAATGTCCACAAATTCAATTGCGGCAGGGATAGTTTTAACTGAATTATATAGCTCAGTAAGGCGATCAAGTCTTTGATCTGGCACGGTTACAATTCCGATATTGGGATCGATTGTACAAAAAGGGTAATTTGCAGATTCTGCTCCTGCTCTTGTTAAAGAATTAAAAAGTGTGCTTTTCCCAACATTTGGTAATCCTACTATTCCTAGTTTCATATCATATAATTCCTTTCTTTTCTGTAAGGTATTCATTTGTAAAAACATTAATACGATCAAATCACTTTGAAATTATAACACATTAATGAACATGCCTCAAGCATACATTTGTAATAACACTTTGCGAAAATTGTTGCATTTTGTAGTTATGAGGCAACTTTTCACAAATATCAAAGAAACAATTGATTTTTTATCTTAAATGATTTATTATGATTAAGAATTGTTTTGCAATTTCTTATCGATTAAACTTCATAAATAACTCATCGAGTAAGATGAGATCTAATGTAGTTGCGTAACCATGAAGTATTTGGTTCTGTTTCATGGGTAAAATTTGCATCATTAAATTAAAAAGTACCATGAAGAGAATAAGGATTTTGGTTTTGACCAATTTTCTTGTCATAATATAGTAAGTCCAATAGTTGCTATAGATCTGAATAAATGTTTCTTAGTCAAAATGTGGTAATATATGGTATGATTGAAAAAAGTAAAATCGAGGTGGAGTATGAATAGTCCAGATATTATATTTCCGAATATAAATATAGAATTTATGAGCATTGATCCTGTAGCATTTACCTTTTTTGGGATAGAGGTCTACTGGTATGGAATAATAATTTGTACAGGTATTCTAGCGGGGCTGTTTGCTGCAGTATCAGTCGCAAAAAAAACGAATCAAAATCCTGATGTTTATTCTGAGTTATTGATTTATGCTTTAATTGGAGCGATAATTGGTGCAAGATTGTACTATGTTGTCTTCTCTTGGGATCAATATAAGGATAATTTGATGGATATCTTTGCATTGAGAGAGGGTGGGCTTGCAATTTATGGTGGCGTAATTGGGGCGGCCATCGTATGTGTGATTTTTGCAAAAATAAAAAGGCTAAACACGTGGTTACTCGTGGATACAGGTGTTATAGGCTTAATTCTTGGACAAGCAATAGGAAGATGGGGAAACTTTTTTAATATGGAAGCTTTTGGGGGTTCTACAAATAGTTTTTTGGCAATGGCTATGAAAGTTTCAAAGGTGAAATATATTCCGAATGAAGTTTATGAAAAGATGATTACAATAAACGATGCAGCTTATATTCAAGTTCATCCAACATTCTTTTATGAATCAATGTGGTGTCTCGCTGTGTTTGCCATTCTAGTATTTTATCGTAAGCATAAAAAATTTGATGGAGAATTGTTATTTATATACTTTATTGGGTATGGACTTGGAAGGTTTTGGATAGAAGGTCTTAGAACGGATCAATTACTAATTGGTAGCTTGGACATTCCAGTCTCACAATTATTATCAGCAATATTAGTTGTTGGAGCAACAATAGGCATCCTTATTAAGAGGAAAAAATCTAGGAAAGGCATTAGTGATCTGTAGAAATGAATGCAAATAAATTGCAAGAAATCAGAGAAAAATTGAACCGCATGATAGAAAATAGCTCTGATGCTGATGAAATACTTCAAGTTAGTATGGAGCTAGATGAATTAATTGGAAACTATATGGAAAGACAAAACACGAAAAAAAATTGTGAAAATGAAACTAAAAATGTTGCAAAAAAGTGACAGAATGCATATATTAACGAATAGATTTTGACGCAACGCAATAAAATGTACTAGTTTTCAGTGTATTTGTTAGATGAATTTTATTTAAAATAGCAAGCCTTAAATTGAGGCTTGTTTTTTTTTATTCAAAAGAGCTTGATTTTTCTGGGGAAATGTACTATTATTATGGTTATAAGTGGGTGAATGTGGTGCTCGGTGGTAAATTGTGGAGAGTATTATGATTTCAAGGTAGGTGACTAGAATGTTTATAGGCGAATACAATCATGCTATGGATGAAAAAGGCAGAGTAATTATGCCTGCTAAATTCAGAGAGGGACTAGGAGAAACTTTTTATATTACAAAGGGTTTTGATGAGTGTTTATTTGTATTTGCTGAAGAAGAATGGGAAAACTTTAGACATAAGCTAGATAGTAACGCCTTAAAGAAAAAAGACTATAGAAAGTTACAAAGAATATTTATTGCATCTGCTAATGATTGTACCTTGGATAAACAAGGAAGAGTGTTGCTTTCAACACCACTTCGTGAATATGCTGGAATAGAAAAAGATATGGTAATCATTGGAGTATCAAATAGAATTGAGTTATGGTCTAAGGAAAAATGGGATGCTTATAATAATGATGAAGACTTTGATTTATCTGAATTAGCGGAACAGCTAGACGATCTAGAATTGTAATAGAAAAAGAGATTGAATCAAGGATGAGTGGAGGCTAAAAAAATGGAATTTAATCACACCTCAGTATTGTTAAATGAATGCATAAATGGATTGAATATCAGCCAGAACGGTATCTATGTTGATGGCACATTAGGAGGCGCAGGTCATTCTTTTGAAATATGCAAGAATTTATCAAATAATGGTAGATTAATAGGAATAGATCAGGATGAAATGGCTATAGTTGCTGCTAATGAAAGATTAAAGCCTTATTCACAGCTAGTAACAATCGTTAGAGAAAATTTTTCTTCTTATAAGAATATAATAAAAGAATTAAATATAGAAAAAGTGAACGGAATATTATTGGATCTTGGTGTGTCATCTTATCAACTTGATAATGCTGAGAGAGGTTTTTCTTATATGCAGGATGCACCTCTAGATATGAGAATGGATCAAAGACAAGAAAAGACAGCGAAAGATATTGTGAATGGTTATTCTGAGAAAGAGTTGTTCATTATACTTAAAGCATACGGAGAAGAACGTTTTGCCAACAATATTGTTAGAAACATTGTTCGAGCTAGGACGGAAAGACCTATTAATACAACTGCAGAACTTGTCGATATTGTCTCTAGGTCTATACCTGCAAAGAACAAAGCAACAGGCGGACATCCTGCAAAAAGAACTTTTCAAGCTATCAGAATTGAATTAAACAGAGAGCTTTCAGTACTTAAGGAAACGATTGTCGATATGATAGAATCCTTAGATCAAGATGGAAGATTATGTATTATTACATTTCATTCCTTGGAAGATCGTATTGTTAAGGAGATGTTTAGAGAAGCAGAAGATACCTGTATATGTCCGATAGATTTTCCTTATTGTACTTGTGGCAACTTGCCGAAGGGTAAGGTGCTAACTAGAAAACCAATATTACCAAAAGACGAAGAATTAGAAAACAACTCAAGATCTAAAAGTGCAAAACTAAGAATATTTGAAAGAAAGGACGGTATTTTTCATGGATAAGAGATATGGAAAAAACAATGAAATCTTAATTTCTGGAAATAATGCGATTCAATTAGAACGCAATTATTTTAAATGGGATGAATCAGAAGAAAAAATTCAGAAACCAAAAAAGAAAGCTATTCGCCATGAAAAATCAAATCCTATCTATACAATGGTTCTAATTTCTGTTATAGTAACAACATTGGTTGTAACTGTGATACTATTAAAAACACAATTTAGTGTTTCTGATAATGCAGAAAGAATTATTCTTTTACAACAAGAGTTGGTTGAAATTAAGAAAACCAATGACCAAATTGAAAGTGATATTCATAAAAGCGTCAATATGGATGAAATTTATAGAATGGCTACCGAGGAATTAGGAATGGTACAAGCAGGTAAAAACGATATTAAATATATTCAATCAGAAGATATATCTTATACTGTTCAATATGCTGATGTAGACGTTTCAGAAGACGAAGAAGGAGCCAATGTTGGCAATATACTAGCTTTTATTTCAAAGGGTTGGTGATTTTTAAATGAAAAAGGATTTATATAAAGGAGAAATGAAAAAGCATTTAATTGCTGTTTTCATTCTCTTTATTTTTGCTTTTACAGCACTGATAGTAAGAGTGGTGTATATTAATATCCGAGATAATCAAAATTATAAGACAAGTGTATTGTCGCAGCATGTGAGTACCTTAACCAAATCAGATGTTATTGCTGCAAAACGAGGTTCGATTTTGGATAGAAATAGTACGGTTTTAGCAGAGAGCGTTAAGGTATACAATGTTATATATGATCCGGGAGTTTTAAATCAAAATAAGAAAGAAATAATAGATGCAACGAATTTGACTTTAAGCAGTACAATACCAGGTATAACGATTGCACAGCTTAATGAATTATTAGTTAAAAATAAAAATAGTCATTATCAAATTATTGCACGTGAATTAGATTATAACGCAGTAAAAGGCATTGATGAAAGTATAAAAGATAAGAGTATACAGGGTGTTTTTTTAGAGGCACATTACAAACGTATTTATCCATATAATACAATGGCATCTGATGTTATTGGATTTTTTAGTAACACAAGTGGTGGTAGCTACGGAGTTGAAGAATACTATCAAAGTGATCTTTGTGGTAAAGATGGAAGGTTATTTGGAGCACTTGACGATGGAGCTATTGTAAATCAGGAGGAAGTACCGCCCAAAAATGGCAACCAAATCGTACTAACGATAGACTTTGGCATACAAAAATATGTTGAAGAAGCAATCTTGAAATATTATGAAGAGCATGATGCAAAAAGTGTTAATGTTATTGTGATGAACCCTAAAAATGGGGAAATTTTAGCGATGGCTTCTCATCCTAATTATAACTTAAATGATCCATATAACCTTACAGATATTGTTGATGCATCTGTTTTAAGTAGCATGACAGACGAAAACAAATATGAACAAAGATATCAACTATGGAGAAACTTCATGGTTAGTGATACCTATGAACCTGGATCGACTTATAAGCCATTTGTTATTGCAGCAGCACTTGAAGAAGGGAAAATAAGCTTAAATAGCACGTATCAGTGTGATGGTGGGAAAAAAATCCATGGACATTATATTAGGTGTTGGAAGGAAGGAGGACATGGCGTTCAAACTGTGTCAGAGGCTCTTGCAAATTCGTGTAATGTTGCTTTAATGGAGATTGGAGAAGCACTAGGGAAAGATGATTATTTTTCGTATCAACAAATGTTTGGTTTTGGTGCCAAAACAAATATTGATGTTCTTGGTGAAGGTAAGGGAGTATATAATACCTACGAACAAATTGGTCCAGTAGAGCTTGCTACAGGCTCATTTGGACAAGGGTTTAATGTCACGCCAATTCAACTTACAGCTGCATTTTCATCCTTAATTAATGGGGGATACTTATATGAACCATATTTAATGAAGGAAGTAATTGATGAGGATGGCAAAACGATTATGCATAAGCAACCTCAATTAATAAGACAAACCGTGTCAGAAGATACATCAAAGAATCTGATTAAATCCTTAGAAACTGTTGTAGATGATGGTACTGGAAATAAAGCCTCGATAGAAGGTTATAGAATTGGTGGTAAAACTGGAACAGCTGAAAAAGGGAATCGATTAGACGATTTGTATATGGTGTCATTCATAGGCTTTGCCCCCGTGGAAAATCCTCAGTTAATAACACTTGTAGTTATTGATGAGCCAGACGTAATTAATCCCGATAGTGGATTAGCATCAAAAGTCTTTACAGATATTATGACAAAAGTATTGCCATATAAAACTATCTTTAGTACGCTTGAAATAGATTAGCACACTAAAAGTTGCGTTAAATTAAAATCTATTTTCAAGCAACTTGAAATAGAATAGCTTGCTTCATTTAATAAAAGTATAATTGCTCTTGAGTATCATAAAATATAATTAAAAAGACTTAGGATATTTTATGGAAAGAGTGAAAACATTTCATAGGAAGAAAATAGTATTTATATGTAGTGTAGTTATATTATTATTAATTGCGTTAACGATTAGAGTAGGATATTTAATGATTTTTGAGGCGAATTTTTTACAAGAGAAAGCAGAACAGTTACATAATAGAGAACGTTCAATTAAATCAAAAAGGGGTATAATTTATGATAGAAATGGTATCCCTATTGCTGTTAATCAGTCAGTAACTAGAATATCGGTTATACATAATCAAATAACTGAACCAGAGAAAGTCACAAAACTACTATCTGAAAAGCTGGAACTTGAATATGAATATGTGGAGAAAAAAGTTAAGAACAGAGTTGCTATTGAAATTATTAAAAAAAATGTTGATAAAATAGTAGCGGATGAGATTAGAAAGCTTGATTTAGATGGGGTAATGATCGATGAAGATTATAGGCGAATTTATCCTTTTGAAAATTTAGCAGCTCATGTGATTGGTTTTGTTGGGTCTGATAATCAAGGTATCATAGGATTAGAAGTTCAATATGACTCCTTTTTAAAAGGTAAGAATGGCATGATCTATACGCAGACGAATGCCAAGGGCATTGAAATAAATAACGTTGCTGAAACCAGAGAAGAACCAATTGATGGTCAAAATTTAAATGTTAGTATAGATATAAATATCCAACAATATGCCCAGCAGGCACTAGAAAAGGTACTTATATCAAAAAAGACAGAAAAAGGTTCTATCATCGTTATGAATCCTCAAAATGGTGAGATTTATGCAATGGTAAATAAACCTGATTTTAACTTAAATGATCCTTTCTATTTAGAAAATAAGAGTCTAACTGGTAAAGAAAAAGAGAACGCACTCAATCAGCTTTGGAGAAATTATGCGATTAATGATACTTATGAACCTGGGTCAACCTTCAAGGTTGTAACTACATCAGCAGGACTCGAAGATAAAGTGGTCTCCTTGACGGACACTTTTAGTTGCCCAGGATATGCAATTGTAGAAGATAGACGTATCAGATGTCATAAATATGGAGGTCATGGAGCTGAAACTTTTTTGGAAGGTGTACAAAATTCCTGTAACCCAGTTTTTATGGCTGTAGCAGAAAGATTGGGCGTTGACCGGTTCTTGTATTATTTAGACAAATTTGGTTTAAATGAAAAAACAGGTGTTGATTTGCCAGGCGAAGCGGTGAGTATTATGCATAAAAAAGAAAATATAGGACCAGTGGAGCTTGCAACGATGTCTTTTGGCCAATCATTTCAAATTACACCTCTTCAACTGTTAAGAGCTGGAGCTGCAGTAGTAAATGGTGGGAAATTAGTGACACCACACTTTGCAGTAAATGTAACAGATCAAAAAGGAAATATTCTTAAAACTTTTGAATATGATACCTCAAAAAGAGCTATAAGTGAAGAAACTTCTGTATTGATGTGCTCTATATTAGAAAGTGTTGTATCAGTAGGAACTGGAAGAAATTGCTTTATTAAGGGATACGAGGTTGGGGGTAAAACTGCTACATCTGAAAAGTTACCTAGAAGTAGTAATAAATATATTTCTTCATTTCTAGGCTTTGCTCCAGCGGATAATCCACAGGTAATGATTTTAGTTATAGTAGATGAACCTAAAGGGATATATTATGGAGGTACTGTAGCAGCTCCAGTGGCTAAAGAGTTGTTTGAGAACATTCTACCTTATTTAGGAATAGATCCGGTATATGAAGAGTTAGATCAAGAAAATGAAAGCGTAGAATAATTGAACTCTATGCAGAAATTAAAATTTATGGTAATATAGTTAAGACAATTTTGAAGTGCTGGAGGTACAGTATGAAATTAAGCGGATTATTAGACGAATTTGAGATAACCTTATTAAAAGGTGACTTAGACATAAACATAAAAAACATAATCAATGATTCTAGATCAGTAGAAGAAGGAAGTTTGTTTATTTGTATTGATGGATTTGAAACGGATGGACATAAGTATATTGAAAGTGCTATAAAAAAAGGTGCAAAAGCCATATTGGTTCAAAAAAAGGTAGAGGTTGAGGAAGATATAACAGTCGTGCAAGTGGAAGACACAAGAAAAGCATTAGCACTTCTTTCGAGTAAATACTACAATCATCCTTCAAATAAGTTTGAACTTATTGGAATTACTGGAACGAATGGGAAAACATCAACTGTATTTCTAATAAAAAATATCCTTGAAAGCTTTAAGAAAAAAACAGGTATCATTGGAACCATTGAAAATAGAATTGGAGACGAAGTTTTTGAGACTTCTAGAACAACTCCTGAATCAAATGAATTACAAGAGTTATTTTCAAAAATGGCAGAGGCCAATGTGAATGATGTAATCATGGAAGTTTCTTCTCATGCATTAGATCTTCATAGAGTTGATGGAAGTATGTTTGATATTGGTGTATTTACGAATCTTTCATTAGATCATCTTGAATATCATAAAACCATGGAAAATTATCGAGATGCAAAGTTGAAACTTTTAAATATGTGCCCAATAGGTGTTATTAATATAGATGATACGGTAGGTGTATATATGGTTGAAAATAGCAACTGTAAAAAATACATTACTTATGGGTGCGACAATGATAAGGCTTCGTTAAATGCAAGTAAAATATCAAATAAGATCTCTGGTACTTCATTCTATTTGACATTGAATGGAGAAGAGCACCTTTTTGAAATACAAACGCCAGGTAAATTTAGTGTTTATAATGCATTAGCAGCAATCGGTGTTTGTATTGCGTTAAATGTACCAGTAGAAATAATTAAAAAATCACTAAAAGAAAAAAGCACAATAAAAGGAAGATTTGAAACCTTTATTAGTAAGGAAGGTTTTTTTGTGATAGTTGATTATGCACACACACCAGATGGATTAGAAAATGTATTAGATACAATTCTTGAAGTGTCATTAGGTAGGGTTATTACCGTATTTGGCTGTGGTGGAGATAGAGATCGTTCTAAAAGGCCTAAAATGGGAAAAATTGTTGGAGAAAAATCAGATTACTCGATTATTACATCCGATAATCCTAGAACTGAAAATCCAGAACTCATTATGAAAGAAATTGAAGAAGGAATAAATACAACAGATTGTTTTTATGAAATAATTGAGAGTAGAGAACTAGCAATAGAAAACGCATTATCAATAGCAAAAAAGGATGATATTGTACTTATAGCTGGAAAAGGTCATGAAGACTATCAGATCATTGGTACAACAAAAAACTACTTTGATGATGCAGAATTAGTTAAAAAGATTCTATCTAAGAAGTAGATGCATAAAGTAATTATGAATAGATTGAATATTTTCGAGGTGAACAAAAGATGAATACTGCTTTTATTGTACCAATATTGTTAGCATTTATTATTACAGTAATTATGTGTCCTATTGTCATTCCCTTTTTGACTAGATTAAAATTTGGTCAATTTATAAGAAATGATGGTCCAAGGACTCATTTGAAAAAAACAGGAACGCCTACCATGGGTGGAGTTGTTATTGTGTCAGGTATTTTGATAACATCATTATTCTATATAGAAACGAATCCAGAGATCATACCAATTCTTTTTATGATGATAAGTTTTGGTGTATTAGGGTTTTTTGATGATTACATTAAAGTTGTAATGAAGCGTTCCTTAGGACTTAGAGCCTATCAAAAAATGCTTGGTCAGTTGTTAATATCTGGTGTTTATTGTTACTATATTATAAACAATACTTCAATTGGAACTAAAATAATTCTTCCATTTTCGAATGGGATATATATTGATTTAGGATGGGGATTTATCCCATTTATTTTTATAGTAATCCTTGGTACTGTAAATGGAACGAACTTAACTGACGGATTAGATGGATTGGCATCTTCGATTACAATTCTAGTTGCTACATTTTTTACTGTAGTCAGCATAGGCGTTGGTTCTAACATTTCGCCGATTACTGGAGCTGCAGCAGGAAGCTTATTGGCTTTTTTACTATTCAATTCTCATCCTGCCAAGGTATTCATGGGGGATACAGGCTCTCTAGCTCTTGGAGGTTTTGTAGTTTCAACAGCAATTTCACTTAATATGCCACTATTCATTCTAATTGTTGGGTTTATTTACTTGGCGGAATGTATATCGGTTATACTTCAAGTTTCATATTTTAAAGCAACTGGCAAACGCATTTTTAAGATGGCGCCAATACATCATCATTTTGAACTACTAGGATGGAAAGAAACGAAGGTTGTTGCAGTGTTTGGAATCATCACTGCTATATTGTGTTTGATTGGTTTGTACGGTTTAAATGGATTCTTCTAGGCATTTAGAAAAGCGACAGATAGTCGGAGGATAAAAACGATGGAATTAAATAATAAAATGGTTATGATTATTGGCATGGCCAGAAGTGGAATAGGTTCAGCAAAACTTTGCTATCAACAAGGTGCAACGGTAGCAATCTATGATGGCAAGGATAAATCAGGTTTTGAGGACATTATTCATTCATTAGCTGAATATAATTTTACGTATTACTTTGGTGAATTTGATAAAAGCTTATTAGACTCTTTAGATTATATGATCTTAAGTCCAGGAGTGCCAACAGACTTATCTTTTATTGAAAAAGCTAAGGATAAGGGAATCAAGGTAATTGGAGAGATTGAATTAGCCTATGCTTTTTGTAAGTCAGAAATAATTGCTATTACTGGAACGAATGGAAAAACGACAACTACTTCACTCGTTGGTGAAATAATAAATGCCATTCATTCAAATACATTTGTTGTTGGCAATATTGGTAATCCCTTTACAAATGTAGTACTTGATACGAAAGAGGATGGTATTGTTGTTGCCGAAATAAGTAGCTTTCAACTTGAGTCGATTAAGACGTTTAAACCAAAAGTAAGTGCAATATTGAATTTGACCGAGGATCATTTAAATAGACACAAAACCTTTGAAAATTATGTTGGAGCTAAGCTTCGCATTACAGAAAATCAAGATGAAAACGACTATTCAATTTTAAATCATGAGGATGAATTATGCAAAGAGTTAGCTAAAAAAATTCGTGCTCAAATTCTTTGGTTTTCCATGAAGGAAGAAGTAGAAGGCGTATATTTCAAGAACAATAAGCTAATGGTTAATTATAACGGTATTCATGAGGAAATAATGTCTATGATGGATGTAAAGTTACTTGGTAGCCATAATATTGAAAATATTATGGCAGCAATAGCAATATCCTTGTGTATGAACATTCCTTTTGAAACAATTAAAACGATTATTACAAGCTTTAAGGGCGTAGAACATAGAATAGAATTTTCTGGTGAGATTAAGGGTGTAAAATATTACAATGATTCAAAAGCAACCAATCCTGATGCTGCAATAAAAGGCATCATGGCAATGGTAACACCAACTGTACTTATTGCAGGTGGTATGGATAAGGGAAGTGAATATGATCAGTGGATACGCTCTTTTGACAACAAGGTGAAAATCTTAATTTTATTTGGAGAAACGAAGGAAAAGATTAAGCAGTCAGCTATTTTATGTGGATTTCATTCCGTTATAATCGTAAATACGCTTGAAGAAGCTGTGTTACAAGCGTCAAGGACTGCTGAAGAAGGTGATTGTGTTTTGCTTTCACCTGCGTGTGCTAGTTGGGATATGTTCACAAGCTATGAAGAAAGAGGAGATCTCTTTAAGAAACTCATAACAACATTAACAGTGTGAGGAAGTGAATTGCTTGAACAAATCGAAAAAGAAAAGAAATATAAAAGTAAGAAGAGATAGTAGCAAAGGCTCATCAGTTGACATTACATTGGTATTTGTTATTTTATTCTTGATTGTTTTTGGAATCATTATGATCTATAGTTCGAGTTATTATGCTTCTTATGAAACCTATGGAAATCATATTGAATTTTTAAAAAAACAATCGTTATGGTGTATTATTGGGGTTCTAACCATGTATCTAATATCTCAAATCCCTTATAAATTTATCACGCAATTTTGGTTGCTTATTTACGGAAGCTCAATCGTATGCTTGATTTTAGTTCTATTTATTGGCGATGAAATCAATGGGGCAAAGAGATGGTTAGATTTTAAAATAATTGGATTTCAACCCTCAGAGCTAGCAAAGTTAGCTACAATCATTGCTATGGCGGTTGCAATCACTAGTACCCAAAAATACATAACAAATTTAAAGGTATTTCTTCTTAATATGTTCATTGTAATTTTACCTACTATATTAATTGGATTACAAAATATGAGTACTGCCTTTGTAGTTTTTGCAATTGGATCATCAATGGTATTTGTTGCACTTCCAAACTTTAAATCTATTTTTAAATTTATGGTCTTGCCCTGTGGCATCTTAGTTGGATTGCTATTCATATTTAAAAATGTATCAAGTTTCTTTATCAAAGGATATCAAATGGGCAGATGGGAGACTTTCGTAAATGGACCTTGGTCAGATCCACAAGGGAAAGGGTATCAAACAATTCAATCCTTGTATGCTATAGGATCAGGTGGATTTTTTGGGAAAGGGTTAGGCTACAGTATGCAAAAAAATGGCTTTATACCCGAAGCTCATAATGATATCATTTTTTCAATAGTATGTGAAGAATTAGGTCTTTTTGGAGCAATTGCACTTATTATGTTGTTTATACTACTCATTTGGAGATGTATGGTAATTGCTAGCAAGGCAAAAAATATATTAGGGCTTTTAATTGTATCGGGTGTAATGGTACAAATTGCTATTCAAGTTATCATAAATATTGCTGTAGTAACAAATTCTATGCCTACTACCGGTATGCCACTACCTTTTATTAGCTATGGGGGCTCCTCATTACTGTTTCTAATGATAGAAATGGGATTGGTATTAAATGTCTCACGGCATATCCAAACAACAGAGGAAAGGTAATTATTATAATAAAAAAGTAATATAACAACATAGTCACAATATTTCTTTTATTGAATACTATATCTATATAGATTTGCTATTTTTTGGAGGTAGCAGTATATGGGTAAGTACTCAGTGGTAGGTGGAAATCGTCTTGAAGGTGATTTAACTGTCCAAGGTTCTAAAAATGCAGTGTTACCAATACTAGCAGCAACGATTTTAAATAAAGGTAAGTCCTATTTGCATAATTGTCCAAAAATATTAGACGTATATAATATGATCAATATATTAAAAGCAATTGGTTGCAGTGTTAATTGGCAAGATAATGTTTTAATCATTGATTCAAGTGTAATTACTACAGATAAAATACCTGAAAATTATGTTCAAACAATGCGATCATCAATTATCGTACTTGGGTCAGTATTAGGTAGATTGAAAAGCGTAATGATTTCATTTCCAGGAGGGTGTTCCATTGGCGTTCGTCCGATAGATTTACACATAAAAGCTTTAAAGCAAATGAACATTAATATTTTTGATACGAGTGGATTTTTAAAATGTACCACCAATGAAATAAAGGGAAGTACAATTCATTTAGACTATCCAAGTGTTGGTGCAACAGAGAATGTAATGTTAGTTGCTGTTTTATCCTCTGGTACTACAAAAATTTATAATGCTGCTAAGGAACCTGAAATCATAGAATTAGAAATTTTTCTAAATGCTATGGGAGCAAAAATAAGTGGTGCTGGAAGTGATTGTATAATGATTCAAGGTGTTAAGAAACTTGATGATGTTGAATATCAAATAATGCCTGACCGCATTGTAGCAGGCACCTTTTTAGCCGCAACAGCTATTACTGGTGGAGAGCTATTGTTGCAAAATGTTCATGCAGATCATTTAGATTCAATATGTTGTAAATTAGAAGAAATGGGTTGCTTCATTAACAGCAAGAATAATAAACTTTTCATTAGAAGTGATGGGGATCTTAAAGCTATAAACTTAATTAGAACGCAACCCCACCCAGGCTTTCCAACTGACATGCAAGCTCAAATTATGGCATGCTTATCTATAGCAAAAGGTACGAGTATTATCTCAGAAACCATTTTTGAATCAAGATTTAAACATGTTCCAGAATTATCTAAAATGGGTGCGGATATTATAATTGAAGGAAGACTAGCAATTATCAAGGGTGTAAATAGGCTACAAGGATCAGAAGTCTTTGCTGAAGATTTACGAGGTGGCGCAGCTCTTATTATTGCAGGTTTAGCGGCAGAAGGAAATACAGTTGTTCATAACTCTCAACATATAAGAAGAGGTTATGAAGATTTTGATGATAAACTAAAACAATTAGGTGCAAATATTAGTTATATTGATTAATATAGGTGATAAAATGTCGAAGGTAATTCACATAAGAAGCAAAAAAAAACAAAAGAATAAAGTGGAAAATAAAACAAATAAAAGAAACAATAAGAATAATCATTCTGCAGGAAGATATATACTTATTATAGCTTTTGGATTAGCAATTATGCTATTTCTTGTTACGAGACTCTTTAGAATTGAACATTATGAAATTGAAGGCAATCGGTTATATTCCAATGATGAAATTATGGAGATACTTAAAGTAGAACCGAATTCTAATATTTTAAATGTTTATATGAATGCAAGTAGAAACTTAGATGAGTTTCCTTATCTAAATAGTGTAAATGTGGATTTTAAGAGCTATAACAAGGTTAAAATAACTGTTCAGGAGAAACAAATCATCGGATATATCTTTTATTTAAGCGAGTATTTATGCATTGATAAGGATGGTTATATTGTTGATTATGTAGATTCAGAAAGTTTAGATGAAAAAATAGCGATTTTAGAAGGTCTTTTTACGGAAACCTTAGTGTTGGGAGAAAAGATTAATTTACCTAAGAGTATTATTGATATATGTCTTCTGTTTCACAAAGCAGAGCTTAAATATGGATTAAATATTGATACAATTAATTTTAATGGAAATAGCACATCTAATATTTCATTGATTGTTAACCATGTTGATATTGAATTTGGGAATATGACTTTCTTTAATGAAAAAATTCAAAGCATAAAAGACATACTTCCACAAATTCCGCCTGAAGATACAGGGACTTTATACCTAGGAAATGATGGGAGTACTAGCTATTTCGAAAAAAACCTTGAATAAAATTAAAATTTATGTTGATAAATTGGGTAAAAAAATATATGATATTAATGAAGGAATTTAATTGAAAAATTATTAAAATAGATATACCTTAGTTAGGAGGATATAAATTGCTAGAGATAAAGATGAATGAGGTTAGTAGTGTAGCAAAAATTGTAGTCATTGGTGTTGGTGGTGGCGGAAATAATGCAGTAAACAGAATGATAGATGACAAATTAAACGGTGTTGATTTTGTAGCTGTCAATACAGATATTCAAGCATTACAGAGCTCTAGAGCAAGCATTAAAATTCAAATTGGTGAAAAGTTAACAAGAGGTCTAGGGGCAGGTGCTAATCCTGATGTTGGCCTTAGAGCAGCTGAAGAGAGCAAGGAAGAATTAACACAAGCTATCAAAGGTGCAGATATGATATTTGTAACTGCTGGTATGGGGGGAGGCACTGGAACAGGTGCAGCTCCTGTTATTGCGCATATTACAAAAGAACTAGGTATTTTAACGGTTGGTGTTGTAACAAAGCCTTTTGATTTTGAAGGTAAGACTCGTATGAGAAATGCAGAAATGGGTATTGCTGAACTTAAGAAGGTTGTAGATACTTTAATTGTTATTCCAAATCAAAAATTGTTATCAGTTATTGATAGAAGAACGACAGTTACAGATGCTTTTAAGAAGGCAGATGAAATACTGCAACAAGCTGTTCAAGGTATTTCTGATACTATTTATACTCCTGGTATTATCAATCTTGACTTTGCAGATATTGCAACGGTTATGTCGAGTAAGGGCATTGCACATATTGGAATTGGTAGAGCTAAAGGTGATAACAAAGCTGAAGAAGCAGCACGTCTTGCTATATCAAGTCCATTACTTGAAACTACAATTGATGGAGCAAGAGATATGCTTATCAATATTAGTGGTGACTCAAATATGTCAATGTACGATGCAAGTGAGGCGATTGGCTTGATTCAAGAAGCGACTGGAAATGAAGCCAATATTATTTACGGACAAATTATTGATGATTCATTGGTTGATGAAATTGTGATTACAGTTATTGCTACTGGTTTTAGTAAACACATTGACGGTTCAATGGATGTTGAAGTATTACCATTCCTAAAGTCATCAATGACGCCAAAAAGTGAAACAAGCTATACAAAACAAGAAGCAGCAGTATACGATAAGGTTGATCAGGATCATGATGATCAAATTATTGATATACCACCGTTTTTACAAAGACGTAAATAAGTTAAAATAGCCAACAAGTATAAGGGCGTTCTTCGGAACGCCTATTTTTATTGGAAAAAAAGCTTGACGATTTTCTTGTTGATAAGAAAAGTCTTATTTATGAAATTGGAAACGCGGCATAAGTGTAACGAGAATTATAATTTGCATAGCCGATTTTCTTGTCATATAAAGGATTAATTTTTTTGTTATTTGAGTGTCATTGCGACAAAAAACAATCGCTAAATTCCTATATAATAATCATAGCTTGATTGTGAAGCATAGCAATAAAGTAATTGCTAAGGTTAGGAGGCGAGGCGTGTACATAGAAGTATATTTGGATGTTGTCTTTGCAGTAAATTTCATTTTGGATTTTATTATTTTGTTGCTTGAAAGAAAAATTAGCAGAAGAACAATTTCTTTAAATCGAGTATTTTTAGGTGCATTCGTAGGGGCTGTACTAATGTGTATTATAGTACTTGTTCCTAAACTAAATTACATAGTTTATTTAGCCTTTAGCTACTTTATTTCTAGTGCAATTATTGTTTTTGTAACTTTTAGACCAACAAAATGGATAGAGCTAATTAAGCTTACTTTATTGTTGTACATGATAGCAATTTTACTTGGTGGCATCATATTCTCCCTTTATTATTATTCTAGAATTGGCCTTGGTTTAAATCGAGTATTTACGAATGGAATAATGAATGGTTTGGATTTGCAAATGTTGCTTTTGTTTGTTTGTATGGCAATTATCATATGGATGATTTTTATAAATATATTCTTTAAGGCTATGAATGTTTCTAAAAATATATATGAGGTTGGCATATTCTATCATGAAAAAGAAATGAAAATAAGTGCACTTTTAGATACAGGAAATACGTTATATGATCCTATTTCAAATTGGCCAGTAATTATTGGTGAAATTGAAGTGTTAAAAGATTATTTTGATGAAAATAGCTTCTTAACTTTAAAAAATATGACTTCAAATATTTATGATATTCAAAGCATTGAAGAGATTAAAAACGAACTGGGTTTGAATGTTAGATGGATACCTTATACATCATTAGGAAATGAAAATGGTATGCTTGTGGGTATCGTACTAGATAAGGTTATAGTACATAAAGGTAAGGTACAAAAAGAAAATAAAAATGTTGTTTTTGCATTGTATAATAAAAAACTTTCTAATGATAATAGTTACAATGTATTATTACATCCAAAATTGATATGATAGGGGGAAAACATGATGAGCCAACTTGCGATTCAGAACATTAAAATCAACTTGTTAAACAAGTTTAAAAGAATATTAGTTATGAATAGTGGTGAGATTCACTATATCGGGGGTACAGAAATATTACCCGCACCACTAGGTACGAAAAAAGAGATGGAAGCTATAGCGAAACTAGGAACTGAAAATGATCTAGAGGTAAAGGCAATATTAATAGAACATAATTTAAGATTAGTAGTATACATAGCTAAGAAGTTTGAAAATACGGGTATTGGTGTTGAAGACCTCATTTCAATAGGTACAATTGGCTTAATTAAGAGTATTAATACCTTTAAGCCAGATAAAAATATTAAATTAGCTACCTATGCCTCAAGATGTATAGAAAATGAGATACTAATGTATTTAAGAAGAAATAACAAGACTAAAATGGAGATATCATTTGATGAACCTCTTAATGTGGATTGGGATGGTAATGAGCTTCTTCTATCAGATATATTAGGAACAGAGGAAGATGAAACTTATAAAAATATTGAGGATGATGTTGATAAAGAACTTCTTAAGCTAGCGTTATCTAAACTTTCGAAGAGAGAAAGAACGATTGTTCAATTACGCTTTGGCCTTGATAATTACGGCGAGGAGATGACACAGAAAGAGGTTGCTGATTTACTTGGCATATCACAATCATATATATCAAGACTTGAGAAAAAAATTATTAAAAGATTACAAAAGGAAATAATTAGAATGCAATAGAGAGTATATTTAGCAGTGGACTGGTAATCATTTAAGTATAGACTATTAGATGATTACTGGAGGTTCTCAAATGATTAATAAAGTTGAAATATGTGGCGTAAACACTTCGAAATTACCAATCCTAAAAAACAAAGAAAAGGATGAACTGTTTAAGAAAATACTTGAAGGGGATCAGGAGGCCAGAGAAACGTATATAACCGGCAATCTTAGACTTGTGCTGAGTGTTATACAAAGATTTAATAATTCTGGTGAAATGGTCGATGACCTTTTCCAGGTTGGATGTGTTGGCTTGATAAAAGCAATTGATAATTTTGACGTCACACAAAATGTTAAATTTTCAACTTATGCTGTTCCTATGATAATTGGTGAAATACGAAGGTATCTAAGAGATAATAATAGCATTAGAGTTAGTAGATCCTTAAGAGATATTGCTTATAAAGCTTTACAGGTAAAGGAAATGCTTATTAAAAAGTGTGATAGAGAGCCAACAATTGAAGAAATCGCCAAAGAGTTAGAACTACCTAAGGAAGACATTATCTTTGCGCTTGATGCAATACAAGATCCAATATCATTATTTGAGCCAATATACAATGATGGAGGAGAGTCGTTGTATATTATGGATCAAGTGAGTGATAAAAATAATAAAGAGGATAATTGGATACAATCTATATCCTTGAAAGATGCGATGAAAAAATTATCTGAAAGGGAATATGATATTGTTAAGTTAAGATTTTTTCAGGGAAAAACACAAATGGAAGTAGCTAATGAAATTAGCATATCTCAAGCACAAGTCTCGAGACTAGAAAAGTCTGCAATACATCACATGAAAAGATATTTGAAGTAAAGATGATGTGACGAGGTGATTGTAATAGTACGCATATATGATATGAAGCAAAAGGAAGTAATCAATAGTTCGGATGGTGTTAGGCTTGGTTTTATCAGTGATATCGAAGTTGATATGAAAAATGGTAAAATATTAAAGATATTTGTTCCTGGACCATCAAAGATTCTAGGTATGTTTGGAAGTCAAAAGGAATATGCAATTCCATGGGACTCAATAACAAAGATTGGAGAAGACATTATTTTAGTTGAAATTGATGTTGATAAGGCATTGATGGAATCAAAGTATTAAGATATGACGAAATAAATCAATCAATGTCTAAATCCATTGTACATTGACAACATAACAATCCCCCTGTATAATATTTTTAACCAATAGGAAACTTATGCAGTTAATTGTCTTGAAATTCAAGCAGCTTAATGTAGAGAACTAGGTTGGTAATATAGGGGGATAACAGTATGAAATGTCCATATTGTGGCACGGAAAACATTAAGGTAATTGATTCTAGACCTTCAGAAGAAAATAATGCAATTAGAAGAAGAAGACAATGCGAACAATGTGAACGAAGATTTACAACCTATGAAACGATTGAAAATGTACCGCTAATTATTATTAAGAAGGATGAAACAAGAGAACCCTATTCAAGAGAAAAGGTTATGTCTGGCTTACTGAGGTCATGTCATAAACGACCAGTTCCGATGAGTGAAATAGATAGAATGATTAACGACATTGAAAACACATTGTATAATACTATGAAGAAAGAAGTTGAAAGTAGTTATATAGGCGAATTGGTTATGGAAAAGCTTAAAGATGTTGATGAGGTTGCATATGTAAGATTTGCTTCCATTTATCGAGAGTTTAGAGACATCAATACTTTTATGGACGAATTGAAGAAAATATTAAAAGAAAAATAATAACGGGGTCAAGCTTAATTAATTATCACCTTTTAGGTAATAATTACGATAGGTCTTGGCTCATTTTTATAGTTATAACTTGACAAAAAGTGATTCCTCAAGGTATTATATATAAAACAGATAGAAATACTAGGAATTAAGAGGTGGTATCAATGAAAATTTCTACCAAAGGACTTTATGGTTTAAGGGCAATTATGGATTTGGCAATTCATTCAAAGGGAGAATTAGTTGCATTAAAGCATATTGCAGAAAGACAAGAAATATCAGATGCTTATTTGGAGCAAGTGTTTTCATCGTTAAGAAAAGCAGGCTTAGTGAAGAGTCAAAAAGGTTCTCAAGGCGGTTATTTGCTCGGGAAAGCTATGAAAGATATTACTGTTGGTAATGTTTTATTGGTTCTTGAAGGCGAACTGTTCCCATATGATGAAAATGCAAATAATAACTTAATTGACCAGCTACTAATTGAAGAAGTGTGGCAGGCAATGAATAGGAGCATTGCTCAAGTTGTAGATAGTTTAACTTTAGAGGATTTGGTAAATCATTATTTGATTTTAGAGCAAGAAAATGATCCGATGTTCTATATATAAGCAAGGGCTGATTTAAACCTAGAATTCCGATAGGAAATAATAAAAAAGTTAAAAATGTGTTGACAAGAAAGAATATCCAACATATAATTAAATATAACAAAACAAATAAGAATACTTGGTATTCAAGAATAAATGAAAGGATGGAATAATCATATGTCAAAAATAGCAGGTAATTTAACAGATTTAATTGGTAACACACCATTATTGGAGGTTCAAAACTACAGTAAGAAAAAAGAAGTTGGTGCAAGAATACTTGCAAAACTTGAATATTTCAATCCAGGTGGAAGTGTAAAGGATAGAATCGGTTTTTCAATGATACAAGATGCACAGGAACGTAATTTACTCAATAAAGATTCAGTAATTATTGAACCAACAAGTGGGAATACTGGAATTGCGCTGGCATACATTAGCGCAGCTAAAGGGTATAGAGTCATTTTAACAATGCCAGAGACAATGAGTATCGAGAGAAGAAACTTATTAAAAGCATTGGGTGCAGAGCTTGTTTTGACCCCAGGCCCTGAAGGAATGAAAGGTGCAATAAAGAAGGCGGAAGAACTTGTGAATGAAATTCCAAATGCCTTCATGCCTGCACAATTTGATAACCCAGCGAATCCAAAAATACACAGAAAAACTACAGCAGAAGAAATTTGGAGAGATACGGATGGTCAAGTTGATTTCTTCGTAGCAGGTGTTGGAACGGGTGGAACGATTACAGGTGTTGGTGAAGCATTAAAACTAAAAAACCCAAATATTAAAATCATAGCAGTTGAACCAGTAGATTCACCAGTTATTTCTGGAGGTAAACCAGGTCCTCATAAAATCCAAGGCATTGGTGCAGGCTTTATTCCTAAAAATTTAAATGTTGAGATCATTGATGAAATCATTCAGGTTAAAAATGAAGAAGCATTTGAAACTTCCAAAGAATTGGCAAAAACCGAAGGCTTATTAGTAGGTATATCATCTGGAGCAGCAGCTTTTGCAGCAACTGAACTAGCGAAGCGTCCTGAAAATCAAGGAAAGACAATTGTTGTGTTGTTACCAGATACAGGTGAAAGATATTTATCAACTGTATTATATCAAGAGGCTACCAACTAAGAGCTAACCATAGAAGAATAATAAGTATGTTAAGTTTGCTTTTTAGTAAAAGATAAATGAATAAAATTTGCTGACAAATAAGGAGATTCATATATGAGTGATAAAAAACTAAGATTTAATACAATACAAGTTCATGGTGGTCAAAAACCAGATCCAGCAACAAATGCAATGGCGGTTCCAATTTATCAAACAACCTCTTATGTATTTAACAGTGCTGAGCATGCAGAAAATCTCTTTGGACTAAAAGAGTCTGGCAATATTTATACTCGTATCATGAATCCTACTAGCGATGTATTCGAGCAAAGAATTGCTGCTCTTGAAGGTGGAGTTGGAGCACTTGCAGTTGCTTCGGGATCAGCAGCAATCACATATTCTATTTTAAATATTGCTGGGACCGGTGATGAGATAGTTGCAGCAAGTACTCTTTATGGAGGAACCTACAATCTGTTTTCAATTACTTTGCCAAAGCTTGGTATTCATACAGTTTTTGTTGATCCAGACGAACCTGAAAACTTTAGAGCAGCAATTAATGAAAAGACAAAAGCGCTTTATATTGAGACTATAGGTAATCCTCGAATTAATGTAATGGATATTGAAGCGATTGCTAACATTGCACATGAAAATGGCATTCCATTGATTGTAGACAATACCTTTGGGACTCCTTATCTAGTAAATCCGATAGCATATGGAGCAGATGTTGTTGTGCATTCTGCAACCAAATTTATTGGGGGGCATGGAACTACGATTGGTGGTATTATCGTTGATGCAGGTAAGTTTGACTGGTCTGCAAGTGGGAAGTTTCCTGGCTTTACAGAACCTGATCCAAGCTACAACGGTATTCGCTACTATGAAGCATTAGGTTCGTTGGCATTTATCATGAAAGCTCGTTTGCAGCTACTAAGAGATACAGGTGCTGCGATTAGCCCATTTAATTCCTTTTTATTGCTACAAGGACTTGAAACACTTTCCTTGAGAGTTGAAAGACATGTGGAGAATGCACAGAAAATTGCAGATTTTCTAGAAAAACATCCAGCAGTTGTGTGGGTAAATTATCCAGGGTTAAAGGGCAATAAATATTATGATTTAGCTCAAAAGTATTTACCAAAGGGAGCAGGATCAATTTTTACATTTGGTATAAAAGGTGGAGAAGTAGCAGGAAGAAAGTTCATTGATGAGCTTGAAATATTCTCCTTACTTGCAAATGTTGCAGATGCGAAATCATTGGTTATTCATCCTGCAAGCACTACACATTCACAATTATCAGAGGATGGTTTAATCAAAGCTGGTGTTTCGAAGGATTTAATTAGATTGTCAATTGGTATAGAAGATATAGAGGATTTAATTGAAGATTTAGATCAAGCTCTTCTAAAATCACAACAATAAAAAAAGCTGGACGGTTTTTAACCTTTTTAAATAGGTATAAGAACCGTCCATTGTTTTGTTGATTTTCATAATTTCTTTTCTTGTTGTTCAGCAGAAATGAATGATTTGATTATTATAATTCTTCAGACATCGTTTTAAGAACATCATTTATTTGTGTAAAGTTTGCCCAGAGTCGAGATGTATATTGATTATGATTATCAACTTGTGGTGGATTATATTTCTCTGTGAATATGATTAGGTTGTTATTTGCATTTTCAAAATATTCAGAGAAACCAAGCAAGGATTTGATTAGTTGCTCACTATTTGATACAAAGACTTCTTGATCAATAAGAGATAAGCTTTCATTATTTAATATATAAGTTGAATCATATATTAAATGAGTGATGGTTCTAATTGACAAGAGGTTTTTTTCTAGGTTAACAAGGTTTAAATAGTTATTCTTTATATGTAACTTATTCATATATGCTGCTTCTTTTTCTTTATCCTTAATAAGAGAACATAACCAGTCAATGCCATTAAAGGTTTGAGGTAAATTGTTTCTTTCTTGGATTAATGTCTGTGACGAATGATTAACGATTCCTTCTTGTACCTTTTTCAAATGAATTGCTAATGAGTTGAAAATAAATGCGATTCTTTTTCTTTCCATTTTTTTATAGGAAAACAAGGAAAATATAAAATTATAGAAAATTGCAATAAATACACCGACACCAAGGGCTAATATTCTTAATTGAAAGGTTAAGAGTACACTAGGACTACCATCAGCTGCCAATTGAATATATTGAGTCATATAGATGGAGGTGAAAATTGCAACAGGAGAAACCTCTCGCCAATTAATTTTTAAACAAAGGAATAAGGTTGCGCATATGGAAAGGGCAATCGTCCAAAGATTGATTCCTAAAATTGATATAATGATTGCGGTACATAAAGCGCCCAGAAGTGTCGCATAAATTTGCTTTAAACCGCTTCGAATACCCGTTATTGTAACTGGTTCTAAAGTAAGGAGCAAGCCAAACAAAACAGATATCATATCCTTGCTTACAAATTCAAACTGAATTGCTATAGTATAGGCAGTTATTACAGCTATAAATGCCTTGAGAATATATAACTTTGAATCAAATAAGTGAGCTTCCTTTTTTAGTATTACATATTGAGTCCATTTAAACATGGGATTCTCCTTTTATAATTAGTAGCTTTATTGTATAGGAAGAGGCGTATATTGGTCAAGTTAAATGATTTGGATGAATAAAAAGATGGACATCTAGTATTTTAAATATTACAATAGAAAAAATAGTAATTCAGAAAGAAGGAATAGTATGGATCAGGGTAACAATCAAATGAAAGGTTATATATTGGCAACATTATCTTATGTAATATGGGGAATACTACCGCTATATTGGAAACAGCTAGCAAGTTGCACTCCTTTGGAAATACTTGCTAATAGAATTATAAGCTCTTTTGTTTTTCTATTTGTAATCATATTCATTTCGAAGAAAAAGGGATTTCTTGGATATTTGAAAGATCGTAAAACGAGAGTAGCGTTAATTCTAACAGGCGCTTTACTCACAGTTAACTGGTTCTTATTTATCGTTGCAGTTAATTCAAACCAAGTTGTTCAAGCAAGTCTTGGGTATTACATAAATCCATTGATCAGTGTTGTATTAGGAATGGTAGTTTTAAAGGAAAAGATGAGTAAGCTACAAATTATGGCATTAATATTTGCGTTTTGTGGTGTTGCATATATGACATTTAGTTATGGTGTTTTTCCATGGATTTCAATTGTACTAGCTACCACTTTTGCATTATATGGACTGTTAAAGAAAATATATGGATTAGACTCTATCTTAAGTCTTATGGGAGAGGTTATGATTATTCTTCCAATTATGATGGCTTATTGTATATTTCTATGGTATAAAGGTGAAAATCAACTTTTTGTTGGTGATCTTAAAGTTGTACTACTTATCCTATTTGCTGGTGTTGTTACAGTTGTTCCACTTTATTTGTTCTCTGAAGGAACTCATAGAATTCCTTTATCCTCGGTTGGTTTTTTGCAATATATTGCACCAACCATGATGTTGTTGATAGGTGTTTTGGTTTATAATGAACCATTTACAACGATTCACAAAATTAGCTTTGCCTTCATTTGGGTAGCAGTTATTTTATACGCTGCATCAATCATAAGTGGAAAAAAGAGCCAAATAGTCAAATATAAAATCGAAACAGATCATACGAATGAAGTTAAGGAGTAATCAAATGAGGAATTTAATTGAAGAATTTAAGAAGTTTATTTCAAGAGGAAATGTTATTGATTTAGCAGTTGGTCTATTAATTGGTAGTACCTTTGGTAAGGTTGTCACATCGTTGGTTGAGGACATCATTACGCCACCACTTGGTATGCTTATTGGGAAGGTGAAGTTTGAAGATCTTGAGTATATTATTCCGACAAGTACTGTAGCTATTAGATATGGTGCGTTTATTCAATCGATAGTTAATTTTCTCATTATTGGATTTTCAGTATTTATCGTAGTTAAATTAATGAATAGGTTTATTAAGAAAAAGGAAGACGTAAAGCCTATCGTGCAGCTAACTAGGCAAGAGATACTACTTGAAGAAATTAGAGATTTATTGAGGGCTAAAAGGTAAGGTAATATAGATTGCTTGAAGTTATGAAGAATCATGAATTTGTTATTATTGAACACGCATCATTTGTAAATGTAGCTACAAATGATGCGTGGGAAAATGGTGGTAATTATTTAGGTATCAAGTGTTAGCTGGCGTAGCTGAATGTAGAAATATTAAAGACCATAAATTCATTTAAGTAATCCTTAAATTTGTATTGAACTGTACAAATTCTATGTTATAATATTTTGTATAATCATTTCTTTTAAATGTAATTTATTCTTAAACTCTATATTTGAATTATCCGTCTTGTTATTTTTATTCTTAATTATCAACCCCATTACAACAAATATTTAAATGGTATTAATCCATTATCTTAAACAAATTATTCTAAGGCTAATTTTAAGCTTCTTTTTCGAAAGTTTTAATACTGAGTAATATTTCAGAAACAATTCTATTTCAGAAACAATTCTATTTCAAAACAATTCTAACTCGATACCAATTTACATTCCTTCCATTTTACCCAATCACTTTAAAATCATATCTAATTCACAAATTCAATTTATATCAAATAAAAAGTCCAAGGGGGAAATTTAATTATGTACAAAAAAGTAACCAGTGCTGCCTTAATGGGTATCAACGGGTATTTAGTTAGTGTGGAGGTTGATGTATCAGATGGCTTTCCAAGATTCGATCTTGTTGGATTGCCAGATAGTGCTGTCAAGGAAGCAATTGAGAGGGTGAGAACTTCAATAAAAAATTCTTCACTTACGTTTCCTTACAAAAGAATCACAGTCAATCTAGCACCAGCTGATATTAGAAAGGAAGGACCATCCTACGATTTACCAATCGCAGTTGGAATATTAGCCTGTATGGAGGTTGTAAATGAAGAAGCCTTGTTAAAAACACTAATACTAGGAGAGTTATCCTTAAATGGTGATGTTAGGAGAGTAACAGGCATATTGCCTATGATTTATGCAGCATTTCAAGCAGGCTTTAAACATTGCATTGTACCTGTGGATAACGCAGAAGAAGCTGCAGTTGTAGAAGGAATAGATATCATAGGAGTAAACAGACTTGAAGAGGTTATCAAATACTTGAATATGGAGCTTGTAATAGCTCCAAGGCAAATAAACGTAAAGGAATTATTTGAATGGGAAAGGCCTTTTTATGACGAGGCTGACTTTACTGATATCAAAGGTCAAGAAAACGTAAGAAGGGCACTGGAAATTGCTGCTGCAGGCATGCACAATGTAATCATGATTGGTCCTCCTGGCTCAGGAAAGACCATGATGGCAAAAAGAGTGCCAAGTATCTTGCCGGATTTAACTTTTGAGGAAAGTATTGAAATTACAAAAGTGTATAGTGTAGCTGGTTTAATGAAAAAGAACCAGTCCTTAGTAACGAGAAGACCTTTTAGGTCACCACATCATATCATATCAAATTCGGCACTTACGGGGGGAGGCAGGATACCTCATCCTGGAGAAATTAGTCTTGCTCATAATGGTGTTCTTTTCCTAGATGAATTACCAGAATTTCAAAAAAGTGTATTAGAAGTTTTGCGGCAGCCGCTGGAGGAAGGAGAGGTAACGATATCTCGTGTACATGCTACGCTTACGTATCCTGCCAATTTCATGCTAATTTGTTCTATGAATCCTTGTCCTTGTGGATTCTACCCAGATCATGATAAGTGTAGTTGTACGCCTCCACAAATCAAGCGATATTTAAATAAAGTATCGGGGCCACTTCTTGACAGAATAGATCTTCATGTTGAGGCCTCTAAATTGGACCTAAAAGACTTAAATATAGCATTTATGCAGGAGTCTTCAAAAGCCATAAGAGAACGCGTTAAAAGCGCACACAGCATTCAAAAAGAGCGATTGAAAAATAGCCCATCATATTTTAATTCGAGTCTTTCAGTAGCGCAGATAAATGAATACTGCTTTGTAGAGAAACCAGCAGAGGAGTTATTGAAGGAAGCCTTCTTAAAATTAGGATTGAGCGCAAGAGCATATCACAGAATACTAAAGGTATCTAGAACGATTGCTGATCTCAATTCTTCTGAAACAATAAATGAGAAGCATATAGCGGAAGCAATTCAATATAGAACGTTAGATAGAAAGTATTGGTCTCATTAATGCGTAATCATTTAAATGAGCTATAAATAATAATTTAAAGGAGTAGTAAGATGAATGAAGAACTATATTGGTTATGGTTATCTAATATTAGTGGAATAGGTAGGAAAAAGAAAGATACACTCATAGAATGTTTTAAATCACCTCAAGGAGTATTTTTAGCAACTGATCAAGATATTAAGGAAATATGTGAAAGCTTTTCTTTTTTTAGAAAGAATGATTTAACAAACTTGTTAGCTTCAAGAAATATTGAAAGAGTTGAAGCTTTTGAAAAGAAATTAATTGCTGCAGGTATTCGGTTTTATTCTATAAATCATAAATTATATCCTAAACAATTAAAAAACATTTATGACCCACCATTTGTGATTTACACCAAAGGAAATTTACTAGAAGAAGCACAAATAAAAATAGCAATTGTTGGAGCAAGAAAATGCTCTACTTACGGGAAAAAAGTGGCAGAATATTTAGCTAAAAGGTTAGCAGAAAATAACATAGCCATTATAAGTGGTTTGGCAAGAGGTATAGATGCAGCAGCGCACAAGGGTGCACTTCTAGGAAGTGGCAAGACAGTCGCGGTACTTGGCTGTGGGGTAAATATTTGTTATCCAGAAGAGAACTATCAATTGATGAAGCAAATAATTGATACTGGATGTGTGTTGTCAGAAACTCCGGTAAATACACCTCCAATAGCAGGTAATTTTCCATTGAGAAATAGGATCATTAGTGGACTATGTGATGGAGTTGTAATTGTAGAGGCTGCTGCTAAAAGCGGTTCATTAATCACAGCAGATTGTGCTTTAGAACAAGGCAAGGATGTATTCGCTATACCAGGTAAAATATTTGATCCTTTGAGTGAAGGCACCAATAGGTTGATTAAAATGGGAGCAAAGCCTGTATCGGATATAGAGGATATTTTAGAGGAATACATAGAATTGGCAGTAAAAACAAAAGAAAACACGACGGATATTACAAACACCCTCAATGAGGAGGAAAAGATGATTTGCTCCTGTATTAAATTTGAACCTGTACATCTAGAAACAATCATTAGACAACTTCCTATGGGGATTGATGCTATTCATTTTTTGTTGATTAAATTAGAAATGAAAGGAGTTATTGAACAATTACCTAATAAATACTTTGTGAAAAGTGTGTAAGATTGTTTTGTATTTAATGAATAACCTCGGGTCTTGAGGATATGGCATTGTAAGCGTAAGCGGATGCTATTTTAAGGGAAGAAAGTGGCAGAATATTTAGCTAAAGAATTAGCAGAGAATAACAATGTTCTTATTAGTGAAGTGGAAAGTAAGCAAGAACAGATTCTTTATAATACGTACTTAAATCAACACAAAACATAGAAGCTACATTAGAGGAAATACATAGAGTATACGGAAAAAACAGTTGAAAATAAAACTGTTTTTGAAAAAACACTTGAAAAAGGGGAAAAAATGGTATATTCTTGTATCAGCTTTGAATCGATACATTTGGACACACTATTTAGAAGGATATCAATGAATAGAGATGAGGTTCAATTATAGTGAATAAAGTTAGAACTTAAAGGCATGATTGAACAATTGCCGAATAAGTATTTTATAAAAAAGGTTTAATGGAGGATAGCAATGGCAAAAAACTTAGTGATCGTAGAATCTCCAGCAAAGGCAAAAACAATAAAGAAATTTTTAGGTGCCAATTATAAAATCGAAGCCTCCATGGGACATGTAAGAGATTTACCAAAAAGTCAAATGGGTATTGATATTGAAAATGACTTCGATCCAAAATACATAACCATTCGTGGAAAAGGAGAATTACTTGCAACCCTAAGAAAGGAAGTAAAAAAAGCAAGTAAGGTTTATCTCGCAACTGACCCTGACCGTGAAGGTGAAGCAATCTCTTGGCATTTAATGCATGCATTGAATTTAGAAGGTAAAACAACTTATAGAATTACCTTTAATGAGATTACAAAAAGTGCGATACAAAACTCAATAAAAAATGCAAGAGAAATAGATATGGATTTGGTTGATGCACAGCAAGCAAGAAGAATACTTGATAGAATCGTAGGCTATAAAATTAGCCCATTGCTTTGGAAAAAAGTTAAAAAGGGGTTAAGCGCCGGGAGGGTACAATCAGTAGCCTTAAAGATTATTTGTGATAGAGAAGAAGAAATCAATGCATTTATTCCTGTTGAGTATTGGACATTGGATGCTATTTTAAAAGATAAAACTTCAAAAGATGAATTTAAAGCACATTTTTATGGTATTGGTGATAAAAAGAAAGCATTATCCTCTATCGAAGAAGTTCAAGAAATAGAAAAAGCGATTAAGGGTAAGAATTGTACAATTTCTGATATTAAGGAAAAGGAAAGGATTAGAAAACCGTTACCTCCTTTTATCACAAGTACCATGCAACAAGAAGGATCAAAAAAACTTAATTTTTCTACTTCAAAGACAATGAGAATTGCACAGCAATTATATGAAGGGATAGAAATTAAAGACAAAGGAACGATTGGATTAATTACGTACTTGAGAACAGATTCAACAAGAATTGCTGATGAAGCACATGAATCAGCCATTGGTTATATAAGTGATAAATATGGTAGTGATATGGCTAATCCGATCAATACTGCTACTGATAAGAAAAGAAAAGTACAAGATGCCCATGAAGCTATACGCCCAACTTATGTTGAACTTGAACCTGAACAAATAAAGGATTCTTTATCTAAGGAACAATTCAAGCTATATAAATTAATTTGGTGTAGATATGTTGCAAGTCGTATGATGCCAGCTAAATACAATGTCAAATCTGTTAAGGTTGATATTGATATATATAGATTTACCGCAGCACTTTCTGTTTTAACTTTTGATGGCTTTCTAAAAGTATACAAAATTGACGATCAGGAAGAAGGACAAAATGAAGGCGATGATGAGGACGATCAAAAAATAACAAATATTAATATTGATTCCAGCTTAAAGCTTGTTGAAATAGATGATAAACAACACTTTACCCAACCTCCAGCTAGGTTCACAGAGGCATCTTTGGTAAAAACCTTAGAAGAAAACGGTGTGGGACGACCAAGTACTTATGCACCAACAATCACTACCATTCTTGCTAGGAATTATATTTCTAAAGAAGCTAAACAACTGTTTCCTACCGAACTTGGTGAAATAGTAAGTGAAATACTCGTAGAGTATTTTAGCGAAATTGTTGATGTAGGTTTTACCGCTTCATTAGAAGAGCAATTAGATCATGTTGAAGAAGGTGACATGGAATGGAAAAATGTGATAAGAAAGTTCTATCCTCATTTTAGCGAAACAGTAGATAAAGCAGAGGTAGAAATTGGGAAGATAGAAATAAAAGATGAGGTATCAGACGTTCTTTGTGACAAGTGTGGAAGGAATATGGTAATTAAGATCGGAAAATTTGGTAAATTTCTAGCTTGTCCTGGATTTCCGGAATGTAGAAATGCAAAGCCAATTTTTGAAAAAATAGATGATGTTCTTTGCCCTAATTGTGGCGCAGATATTTTAGTGAAAAAGACGAAGAAAGGACGTAGGTATTATGGATGTGAGAGCGGAGATTTTATGACGTGGAATAAGCCTACATCAGAAAAATGTAATATTTGTGGATCAATCATGATTGAAAAAGGTAAAAATTTAATGTGTATTAATGAAGATTGTAAAAACGTAGTGTCGAAAGTTTAAGGAAAGTGTTAGAATTTCGAAAAACAGCTTGTTATCTGAAAAAATATGTACTATAATGAAATTGTATTGTAAGTCAATGGTAATGTAGGAGGGATGCATCAAAGTGAGCGTTCAATTATTAGATCGGACAAGGAAAATTAACAGGTTATTACAAAAAACTGGAACGCAGAGAGTGATTTTCACGGATATTTGTGAGGTTATGAGCGAAATATTGAATTCAAATGTACTTGTTCTTAGTAAAAAGGGTAAATTACTAGCTATACATGAAATAAAGGGATTTATTCAAGTACGTGAGTTACTTACTGATAACATGGGCACATTTATTGACGATAAGCTCAGTGACAGGATCTTAAACATTCTTTCCACCAAAGAAAATATCAATTTGGAAACATTGGGATTTACGAATGAGGTTACAACCAATAAAATTGTGGGCATGGTTGTACCAATTGACATCGCAGGAGAAAGATTAGGAACATTATTCTTATATAGACAAACAAAAAACTATCATATAGAAGACATTATTCTTGGGGAATATGGTGCTACGGTAGTTGGGCTTGAAATTATGCGATCTATAAATGATGAAAATTCTGAAGAAACAAGGAAAACAGCCATTGTGAAATCTGCAATTGGTACACTATCCTTTTCAGAACAAGAAGCTATTAAGCATATATTTAATGAGCTTACAGGTAAAGAAGGAATTTTAGTTGCAAGCAAGATTGCAGATAAGGTAGGTATTACAAGATCTGTAATTGTGAATGCTCTACGTAAATTTGAAAGTGCAGGGGTTATTGAATCCAGATCGTTAGGAATGAAAGGTACATATATAAAAATTCTTAACGAAGTATTACTGGAAGAATTGGATAAAATTTGAGGATGTAATAAATGGATTGATATAAAAAAAGGGAGTGTTTTTCACTTCCTTTTTGGTTTATTCGAAGAGAAAAGCTTGTAATTCTTTAGGTTGACATAATTCTCGTTTTTGAACAAGAATAATATCAAACAAAATTAATAATTCAATAAAATGGTTTTTATTACAAAGTTATACAAATTGAATAAAATATTTTGTTTTTTTTAAAAGTATATATTGTACATTTTCTCGTAAGCTGATACAATATATAGTGGATATAGTAATAAATTGACGAATAATAATTGAATTGTTCGAAATTTAAAACCAATTCGTTTTTGAATTGAAAGCAGGTGATTTTATGAGAATGCATAACAATACAGATGTATTATCAAAGGCCCTAGATGCTTCATCGTTAAAAGGAGAAGCAATTACCAATAACATAGCTAACGTTGATACTCCTGGATATAGAAGAAAAGATGTAGTTTTTGAATCTTATTTACAGCAAGCAATTGATTCGCATGGGAAAATCAAACCTGATTCGTTGTCTAGAGTGTTCCCAAAGGTCATAGAAGTAAATACAAATTTAGACTATAGGATTGATGGTAATAACGTGGATATTGATACGGAAATGGGATATTTGGCACAAAATCAAATAAAATATAACACATTAATTAGTCAAGTCAATTACAACTTTAATAGATTAAAAATGGTATTAGATAGATAGTTTGATTGGAGGTAGGAAACATGTCGGTATTTAATACAATGAATGTAAGTGCAACTGGTATGACTGCTCAAAGACTTAGAATGGATACCATATCTCAAAATATAGCAAATATCAATACAACACGAGGAGATAATGGTAGTGGCCCCTATAGAAGAAAGATAGCTGTGTTTGAAGAAATTAGTACGCAGAAGAATTTTTCTAACATGCTCAATCAATATTTGGGAGAGTATTCAAAGGTTGGCGGAGTAAAAGTGAAAAAAATAGCAGAAGATAAATCTCCTTTTATATCTCTTTATGACCCTACTCATCCTGATGCGAACAAAGAAGGATATGTTTTAATGCCTAATGTGAATTCGTTAGAAGAGATGACCAATCTTATTTCTGCAAATAGGTCCTATGAAGCTAATGTTACTGCATTTAATTCAAACAAATCTATGCTTTCTAAGGCACTAGAAATTGGCAGATAGTTTTAAAGGAGTGATAAATCATGGCTTTGAATGTACAAGAATTATCAAAAATCGGAAATATTGTTCTACCTGGAAGTGCTGGACCAAAAAGTAATAACGTAGCGTTTGATGAACTCTATAAATCAGCGATTGGTATGCTAGACGAAACCAATCAACTTCAAAAAACAGCTGAACAAAAAAGTATGGATTTTGCTCTAGGAAAAATAGATAATATACATGATGTAATGATTGCTCAAGAAAAAGCAAACATTGCATTACAATATACCGTTAAAATGAAAAATGCTGTTATGGATGCGTACAATGAAATAATGAGAATGCAGCTATAATGTTTTTGATTGACAAGGAAAGTTCCGCATATGCAATTGGAAAAGCGGCAGATGGGCAACAAGTGTTGTTTAACACTGCGTATAAATAACAATGTTATTTAACGCTGCGAAGCCGATTTTCTTGATTACATAAAAAAGCAAGATCACTATAAAGGAGTGGCAATATGCCTGAATTTATCCGTAAAATAACTGGACAAATAACTACTTTTTGGAACAGTTTAAAATTAAAAAGTAAAATTCAAATCATTGTGGCTCTGGTAGTGTCCGCCGTTGCTCTAGGCATTTTGGTGTTTGTGTTAAGTCAGCCCACAATGACGAAGTATGCATCAGGTATTGAACCTGATAAAATGAATCAGATTAAAGCGGTTTTAGATGAAGAAGCAATTGAATATGAAATAAGTGAAGATGCAACGACGATTTATGTTGATTCTAAGAGAAAGAAGGATGTTACTTTACTGACTGAAGAGTTAGGTGTTCTCTCTGATGCAGAAATGACTTGGGATGAAGCCCTTTCAAATTCGTTAACCACCACCACAAATGAAAAACAAATTAAATTTCAATTAGCCTTTGAAGAAGAGTTAAATAATAAAATTGAAACATTAGATTCAATTAAGAATGCTTACGTTAAGCTTGACGTTGCTAAAGAGGATACAACAATATTTGATGAGACCAAAAAAAGCTCGGCAACAGTCATTCTTGAAACGAAACAAGAGCTAAACGAGGATCAGGTAAATGGTATTGTTAACTTCCTGAAAAATGCAGTTTCAAACCTTGAAGAAGGAAGCATTTCTATTATGTCTACGAATGGCAAGCTGTTATATGATGGTTCATCAAAATCCAGTATGTCAGGTAATATTGGTTCCAAGCTTGACTATGAGTTTGCAAGAGAATTAAATGTTGAGGCTAAGCTTAGAAGTGTATTATTGGCTGGAGGAGAATTTGATGATGCCACAGTTTCGGTAGATTTGGCAATTAATTTCGATGAATTGTCATCTGTTTCTGAGCAAGTTACTGGCATCAACGGAACAAACAAAGGAGTTATTACTCACCAATACGAAAGTGAATCAGAAGGAACCAATACAGAAGCAGCAGGGGCACCTGGTACAGATACAAACGGTGAAGATCCTACTGATGTAATGATAGATAATGGTTCGAACTCAAATAGTACGAATACTGTCAAGGAAACAGAGTATGCGCCAAGTAAAACTGTTACATCTGAAACGAAAAATATTGGAAACATTGTATATTCAGATTCTACAGTAACAGTAATATTAAATAAATTTGTTAAATATGATCAAGCTATTCTGGAAAGTCAGGATGCTTTAGGTGGTTTAACTTGGGATGAATTCAAGGCTCAAAATGATGTAAGAACTAAAATTGATGAATTAGATCCAGAGATTATTAATTTAGTCAAAACATCTGCAAAGATTGATAATGTTGCAGTAATGGCTTATAGTAATCCGGTTTTTATTGAAAAAGAAGTAGAAGCAAATCCGATTTTAAATTACATACCAGTGCTTATCATTGTAATTCTTATTGGATTGTTAGGATATGCAGTATATAAAGGAACCAATCCAGTTGAAATCACTGAAGTTGAACCAGAATTATCAGTAGAAGATTTACTAGTTTCAACAAAGAGCAAACAAGAATTAGAATCTATAGAATTTGACGGCAAGTCAGAAACTAGAATTCAGATAGAGAAATTTGTGCAAGATAATCCAGACGCAGTTGCTTTATTATTAAGGAACTGGCTGAATGAAGATTGGGAGTGATTAAATGGCGTCAGATAAAGGTGTTATGAAAGGTGTTCAAAAGGCATCAATACTGTTAATTGCATTAGGCCCTGAAAAATCAGCGCTCATATTTAAGCACCTAAAAGAAGAAGAAATTGAACAGCTTACACTTGAGATTGCAAATACAAGAAGTGTATCTCCTAAGGAAAAAGAGAAGGTATTACAAGAATTTTATGATATATGTTTAGCACAACAGTATATTGCTGAAGGCGGTATTGGTTATGCTAAGGATTTACTTGAAAAAGCCTTAGGAGCGGATAAAGCGATAGAAGTTATCGGACGATTAACTGCTTCTCTACAAGTTCGTCCATTTGAATTTGTTAGAAAAACAGATGCTGGACAATTGCTTAACTTTATTCAAGATGAACATAATCAAACAATTGCATTAATACTATCTTATTTAAATCCTACTCAATCTGCTATGGTACTTGCAGCATTACCGCAAGAGAAGCAAGCAGATGTTGCTAGAAGAATTGCGCAGATGGATAGAACTTCGCCAGATGTTGTTAAGGATGTTGAGGACATCTTAGAAAGAAAGCTATCCTCTCTCGTTACACAAGATTACACAATTGTTGGTGGCGTAGATGCTATAGTACAAATCTTGAACTCTGTAGATAGAAGTACAGAAAAACATATTATGGAAACACTTGAAATTGAAGATACAGAACTTGCTGAAGAAATCAAGAAGAAGATGTTCGTATTTGAAGATATTATGTCCCTTGATGATAGATCTATTCAGAGGGTTCTTAGAGAAGTGGATAATAACGATTTAGCAATTGCACTCAAAGGTTCAGGAGAAGAAGTGCAAAATGTTATATTCAACAATTTATCAAAGCGTTTGGCGACTATGATCAAGGAAGATATGGATTATATGGGACCTGTACGTTTGAAGGATGTTGAGGAAGCTCAGCAAAAAATTGTTAATATCATTAGAAAGCTTGAAGATGCTGGTGAAATCGTTATTTCAAGAGGCGGAGGTGACGAGATAATTGTCTAGTATTATCAAATCGTCATTTATTTCGTTATCAGAACAAAAAAAGACTATTGAAGTTATTCAAAATAACGATGCAAAAATCATTAATCCTAATTTTAATGTACAACATCATCAAGATGGGGTTGATGATGGATTCCAAATTAATAGAGATTTGTATCGGTCGGATGACGCAAGTGAAGACCAATATGAAGATGAACATTATGAACAAGACCAACATGAAGAAGACCAGTACGAAGAACAATATAATCATCCAGGATTACCCCAAAATGATGTAATAGAGGATGTAATGAAACAAGCTGAAGAAATCCTTGAAGGTGCAAAGGAGGCTGCTGTTTCAATTGAAGCGGAGGCCAATACCAAAGGTTATGATGAAGGTTTTAAGGCAGGAAAAAAACAAGCACTTAAGGAAGAACTAAAGTTAAGACAGAAATTAAAAGAAGAAATAGAAGCAGCAACGCAAGATAGAAAAAATTCCATTCATAAAATGCAACCCAAGGTAGCCGAAATAATTCAGAGGCTTGTTCTAAATATGATTGGTATACAAAAAATTGAACCAGAGATTATTTTATTTTTAATAAAGTTAGGATTAGAGGAAGTTGATTTATATGGAGATCTAATTATTAAAGTATCATCAGATGATTATGATGAAGTAATACATAACAAAGATAAAATCGTAGAAAACTTAAGTGATAAATTAAGATTTGAGATTTTAAAGGATAATAAACTCAATAAAAATGATTGTATTATTGAAACCTCACTGGGTAGCATAAATTGTAGCTTAAATGAAAGAATGGATGGACTTCTTAGACAGCTAGAGCTTATAGAAAAAAGCTATAGCTCAAATACACCAATAGATTTAGGTGATAAAAATGAAAAAATTTGACTTTACTATATATGAAGACTTGTTTTCAAAGTCCTATATTAAGCATATAGGAAAGGTCACTAAAATTGTTGGCCTTACGGTAGAATCTCTAGGTCCTAATGTAAATATGGGCGAGGTTTGTAGAATAGTTTCTGACGGTGTATCGGTATTTGCTGAAGTTGTTGGCTTTAGAGAAAACAAAATATTGCTTATGCCCTTAGGTGAATTAACTGGGATTGGTTTAAATAGTACAGTTGAGGCGCTTGGTCACTCTCTTCAAGTATCTGTAAGTAAGGATCTGCTGGGTAGAATATTAGATGGCTTAGGGAAACCTATGGATAACTTAGGACCAATTTATTCCAATACTTTGTATAACATTGAAAATGATTCTCCCGATCCCCTGACAAGAAATAGAATTTCTGAGCCACTACCTATCGGAGTCAAGGCTATTGATGGGTTGTTAACGATTGGAAAAGGACAAAGAGTAGGTGTATTTGCTGGTAGTGGGGTTGGAAAAAGTACATTAATGGGTATGATTGCAAGAAATACCTCGGCAGATATAAATGTAATTGCATTGATTGGAGAGCGTGGAAGAGAAGTTAGAGAATTTATAGAACGAGATTTAGGTGAAGAAGGATTGAAGAGGTCGGTTGTAATTGTTGCAACCTCGGATAAGCCAGCACTCATTAGACAAAAAGCTGCTAAAACTGCGACAGCTATAGCAGAGTATTTTAGAGATCAAGGAAATGATGTATTGTTTATGATGGATTCCTTAACAAGGTTTTCCATGGCACAAAGAGAGATTGGCTTAGCAATTGGAGAGCCACCAGTAAGTAGAGGTTATACTCCATCTGTTTTTTCAGTAATGCCAAAGCTACTTGAACGTGCGGGCAATTCAGAGAAAGGTTCTATTACAGCATTATATACTGTACTTGTTGATGGAGATGATATGAATGAGCCTATTACTGATACTGCCAGAGGTATATTAGATGGACATATTGTATTGTCAAGAAAGCTTGCAAACAAAAACCATTACCCTGCTATAGATATTTTGCAAAGTGTTTCAAGGGTTATGCCAGAGGTTGTATCAAGTGAGCATAAGAAGGCTGCTAATCAACTCAAAGCTTCTTTGGCCATTTATTCTGATGCGGAAGATCTTATTAATATTGGAGCATATTCTAAAGGAAGTAATAGCGAAATTGATTATGCAATTTCTAAAAATAAAGAAGTGAAAGAATATCTTCGACAAGAAACCGATGAGAAATTTGAGCTTAATGATGAAATAGAGCTCCTCAAGAGCATATTTGAAAGCTAGGGTGATGATAGAATATGGGAAGATTTACTTTTAAGCTTCAAAATGTTTTGGGTATTAAAGAAAAAATCGAAGAACAAAAAAAGATTGAACTAGGAAATGCAATGATTTATCTTGCGAAACAGGAAGAAATATTTAGCGCGCATAAAGATGCTCTAAATCTACATATTCAAACCTTTAATGAAAAAAACGGAAAAAGTGTTTTGGCAAAAGAGCTTATAGAACTTAACGGATATATTAAATATTATAAAGATGCTATTCAGTTTCAAAAAAATATTATTAATGAAGCAAAAGAAATGGTTGAGATGAAAAGAGAAGCATTAAATAAAGCATTGATTGAGAAAAAGACCTACGAAAAGCTTAAAGAATTAGCACTTGAAAATCATTTGTTAGAAGAACAAGCGCAGAATAACAAGCAAACTGATGAATTGAATAGTTACAATCAATTAATCAAATCTACAACACAATAATCAGGAGGTAAAAAAATGCGAGAGACACAAGAGCTTGAAGATGACGCAACGCCGGATAAAAACAATAAGTCTTCTAAGGAAAAAAAGCCACCAAAGGCGAAAAAGGCTCCTAAGGCGAAGAAACCTCCTAAGGCGAAAAAGCCACCAAAAGAGAAAATACCTCCTGCTGATAAACAGCCCAAAGTAGGTAAATCAAATGATAAGGACAAAGGAAGCGGAAAGATACTTATGCTGTTTATTGTTCTTTTCGTATTCATAGGTGCATTTATATTGCTAGTGAAATTAGATGTTGGTGGGCTTGGATCTAAGGTGATTGGACCAAAATTAAAAGATGTTCCAGTGCTTAATCTTATATTGCCAGAGATGGAAGAAGCAATTGAAAATAATGATATTACTTCCTATAATTTTGAAACGATTGATCAAGCAGTAGAAAGATTAAAAGCTACTGAAATTTTGCTAAAGGAAAAGGAAAAAGAAGCCGAAAAACTAATTGAGACTATTAATCTCAATAAGACTGAAATAGAGCGATTAAAAGTTTTTGAAGCGGAGCAAGTACAGTTTAAAAAAGACAAAGATGAATTTGACTTGCTTGTATCGCAAAAAGCTGCACCTGAAGCGTACATGACCTTTATAGAAAAAGCTTACCCAGAAAATGCATTAGAAATCTATGAAAGTTTAGTCAAAGAAAAGCAATTAAATGAAGAGATTGCTGAAATAGCAAAAATGTATGAAGAAATGAAACCAAAAAATGCTGCTGCAATATTAGAAGAAACAATCAGCAAAGATATTGATATGGCAGCACAGATTTTATTGCAATTAGAGCCTTCTCAGGCAGGAGCAATTTTAGCTGCTATGGATTCAATCGTAGCAGATAAGATTTCAAGATATATGTATCCTGATAATAATTAAATAATGAGAAAGGAGGAATATGATGAACTCAGTTGCAGTAAGCAGGGTTGCAACTAACATGAGTAAAAACTTTGGACAAAAAGAAAAGACAACTTCTAACGGCTTTGATTCAATCCTTGAAAGCTCAATGAAAACTAAAAAACTTGAAAGCACTACTAAATTAGGGCATCAAGACACTGAAATTCAGAAGAGTGAATACAAAGGAACAACAAAAGCCGAGCAAACCAATCAAAGTGAGCCTACAACCACAAAAAGCATTGATGTCAAAGCAGTAGAACAAAAGGTTCTTAAGCAAGTAGCTAAAAAGTTAGGTATTTCTGAAGAAGATTTAAATGAGATCATGTCTACTCTTAATATGAGCTTTATAGATTTGTTTTCAAATCAAGGAATACAAACGGTAGTTAATGAACTTTTTGGAACAACAAATCAAGTAGAGCTACTTACCAATGAAGAAGCCTTTAGTGCTTTTAAAGACATCAAGCAGGAATTAAGTCAAATTTTAAACGAAGAAGCAATCAATTTTGTGGATTTACAAAAAGCGATTACAGAATACCTAAAGAATAGTACAGCACTTCCATTAAAAGATAATGGAGCAAGTAAAGAACCTATTATTAATGTTACTGATGAAATAAGTTTGGATACGAGTGAAGATACAAGCAAAGCTATAAGTGTCGAAGCTCAAAGTCAAACAGCTAATGTACAATCATCAAAGAACAATGTAAAAGTTGAAGTTGAGGATGCAAGAACTAAAGTGGAAAAATCAGTAGATAGTACTGTAGAAGCTAAGCCACTTGAAGTGAAAGTAGAAAGCAACAACAGTGATAACAAAAGTGATCAAGGCAATCGCAATAATAGCTTTGAAAACCATTTTAACAATGTACTATCTCATACAGTCGCTCACAAATTTGAAGTGGTTACAGCAAACGGTATTGAAGAAATTGTCCATCAAGAAACAACTGTCAAAGATATACTTACTCAAATTACAACCCAAGTAAAACTCTCGATAACAAATGATGCTAAGACAATCTTTTTGCAATTACAGCCAGAAAATTTAGGAAAAGTTGCTTTTTCAGTTAGAAGTGAAAACGGTATGATGACTGGTCATATTGTAGCTGAAAATAATAGTGTTAGAGAAGTAATCGAACAAAATTTAGCTAGTTTAAGGACCAACTTAGAACAACAAGGCATTAAGTTAGATGAAATCAAAGTCGTTATTGGCAGCACAAATCAATTTTTTAACAAAAGCGACCAAGAAAATAATTCGAATCAGTTCACTAAAGGAAAAAGACGAAGAAGCATCGAAGGCGTTTCCCAAAGCTTTGATCCTAAATTACAAGATGTAGATGAACCACTTAGAAGCACCGGTTTAGAAGAAGAGGAACACTCAGTTGATTATTCAGCATAAGGAAGGTGAAGAGATGTCAGAAGTAAGCTCAGCAACCCAAAAAATAATGGAGAAATATGGTGTAACTAACAATGCAAGCACAAAAGGAAACGACTTAGGCAAAGACGCATTTTTAAACCTACTTGTTACTCAAATGAGATATCAAGATCCATTAAATCCAACAAGTGATAAAGATTTTTTAGCCCAGATGGCACAGTTTTCATCCTTAGAGCAAATGCAAAACTTAAACACCAGTTCACAAATGTCTCAAGGATATGATTTGATAGGTAAAGTAGTCGAAGGAACAATCATTAATGAAACTACTCTTCAATCAACAGAAGTAAAAGGGTTTGTAGATGCAGTAAATTTAAAAGCAGGTAAAACCTATTTGCTAGTTGATGGAAAAGAAATTGCACTTGATCAAGTTACAAAAGTAACCTATGTAGACTTTGATTCAGCATCAATAGAATCTTTAAACAAAGTAAATGAAGCTTTAAAAGCTATTCAAGAACAGCTTAAAAAACTATTGCCAGAAACTGAAACCGAAACCGAAACTGAAACCGAAACCGAAACCCCATAAGTTCCTTCATAAGTAACTTTAGAGTATAAGATGAAGAAGAATTCAATTGGATTAGAAAATGACAAGGAGGGTCAAAAATGAATATTCAAAATAGACCAATTCCCTCTATACAACAAGTACAAAGCGAACACTTAGCTAGTACGAAAGTAAACAAACCCAACAATTTACCTACATCAAGTTTTGGAAGTATTTTACAGCAGAAGCTACAAGAAAAAGAACCTATAAAATTTTCAAAGCATGCAAATATGCGATTAGATTCTAGAAATATAAAGCTTACTGACGAACAAATTCTAAAAATTCAAAATGGTATAAGTAAAGCAGAGGAAAAAGGTATTAAGGAATCATTGGTTTTAATTGATAACATTGCACTAGTTGTAAATATTGAAAATAAGACAGTAGTAACTGCATTAGATCAACAAGAAACAAGAGATTATGTTTTTACAAATATTGACGGTGCTGTAGTATTATAGCTGGACCTCGAGAAGGAAGCTATTAATTCCTGAATGATAGAAGGAATTAACACATGCATTATAACAACTTACATATTAAGGAGGTCATTTATTATGATGCGTTCGATGTACTCTGGTGTTTCCGGTTTAAGGATTCACCAAACAAAAATGGATGTTATTGGTAATAATATTGCGAATGTTAATACAGTAGGCTTTAAATCAAGCCGTGTAACATTTAGTGAAGTATTTAGTCAAACGATTCAAGGTGCCAGTGGTGCTAGTGAAAATAGCGGTGGTACGAATCCAATGCAAATTGGACTTGGTGCAGGAATATCTTCTATTGATGTGGATATGACAGAAGGTGCTGCACAGAGAACAGATAATCCATTGGATTTAAAAATTGAAGGTGATGGATTTTTTGTAGTATCGGATGTTACAGGAAATAAATTTTCAAGAGCAGGAGCGTTTAGAGTAGATGAAGCGGGAAATTTAGTAAACCCTGATGGATTAAATGTTATGGGTTGGACTCCAGATGCGACATCAGGTCTAATTTCAAAGACAAAAGTAGTTCCATTACAAATTCTTAATGCTGATAATATGTATGTAGAACCAAGTCTGACTACATCTGTAACATTATCAGGTAATATTAATAAAAATGATCCACAAGTAGCACCTGGTATAGGTTCTCCCTTTTCCTTTAAAGTTTATGATAGTTTAGGCTATACATATACAGCTCAATTTGAAATAACACAACCAAACGCAGCTACACCTAATGTGTACCAATTTGATTTACCAGCAAATAGTATTACAGATGTCAAAGGTAATGCTATAACAAATACTGCTGCCGTAGGTACAGTTACATTTGACACAACAACTGGAAAGGTTGCTAGTGTTGTACCAGCACCATTTACGATACCTAGTATCACAACTCCTTTTTCTACCTTCCAAGTACCTATGAATATCGATGCATCAGCTCTAACCATGTTTGCTGGTAATACAACAGTTACTGGTACATCTGGTGATGCGAATGGTTTAGGTGCTGGTAATGCAGCTGGTACAATTTCAGGTTTTGAAGTAGGCTCTGATGGAAAAATACTTGGAAGATACTCAAATGGTGAAACCAAACTACTCGGTCAAGTTATTATTGCGAAATTCCAAAACCCAGCAGGATTACAAAAAATCGGAGCTAATCTATTTGAAACAACAAGCAACTCAGGAGACTTCGATGGAATTGGTGAAGATGTTAAATCTTCCGGTGGTAGTTTTAATGCAGGAGTACTGGAAATGTCAAATGTTGACTTATCAAGAGAGTTTACAGAAATGATAACAACGCAAAGAGGTTTCCAAGCAAATTCAAGAATCATTACATCTTCCGACGAAATGTTACAAGAACTTGTAAATCTCAAGAGATAATGATACAATAAACTGATTAAGGCCGTTGCATAGTATGAGCGTAGGTTATGTATTATGCAACAGTCGTGATCCTTTTTAGAGCAGCTAAGCCTGTTCAATAAAAAGTAGGTGATAGTGTGATCTTTGTAACTAAAATGAACAATGAAACAGTGTTACTTAACAATGATTTAATTGAAACCATTGAAGAAACACCTGATACAGTAGTCACTCTAACAACAGGTAAAAAATTAATAATTAAAGAATCAAGCAAAGAAGTATTAAAGCGAGTTATAGATTTTAAGATGAAAATTTACAATGGAGACTATGATCATGGGAAGGAATAGGCTCTAGAACGAGGTGAAAAGATGGATCTTGCTACAATAATCGGGTTAGTTGCCGCAATCGTTTTCGTGGCTGTATCAATTCTGTTGAATGGCTCATTGTTAACTTTTTGGGATGCCCCTTCAGCAATGATTGTTTTTGGGGGTGCTTTTTCAGCAGTCCTAGTATCTTATCCTTTGGATAGGTACATTAATTCATTAAAAGCAATAAGCTTGGTTTTTAAAAATCAAACAATGGATGAAGGAACTGTAATTAAGAAAATTATTGAATTATCAAATGTAGCTAGAAAAGAAGGATTACTTGCTCTTGAAGAAGCAACAGAATCTATTGATGATGATTTTTTGAAAAAAGGAATATTATTAATAGTCGATGGAACAGATCCTGAATTGGTAAGAAATATATTGGAAACGGAATTGATTTTTATACAAACTAGACATGGATCTATTCAAGGATTCTATGATAAGCTTGGTGAATTAGGTCCTGCTTGGGGTATGATTGGTACATTAATTGGCCTTATTAATATGTTGAAAAATATGAACGACCCAAGTTCTATTGGTCCAAGTATGGCAGTTGCATTAATTACAACATTATATGGATCGATATTAGCTAATTTATTTGCAATTCCTTTTTCATCCAAAATGAAAATTAGAAGTGGTGATGAAGTGCTTTTAAAGGAAGTTATGATTGAAGGTCTTTTGTCTATTCAAGCTGGAGAAAATCCAAGAGTAATTGAAGAAAAGCTAAAAGCGTTCTTATCACCTATATTAAGGAAATCATTAACTGAAGCAGAAGGAACAGAAGGTGATGCATAATGGCAAAGAAGCATGAAGCGCCATCAAGCGGTGGGTTACCACCATGGCTGGCTACATATGGAGACTTAGCTACACTATTATTATGTTTTTTCGTTTTACTATATTCTATGTCTAATGTTGATATAACAAAATACAAAGCTGCCTTTAGTTCTTTTGAAAATCAAATTGATGTAATGCCAGGAGGCATAGCACTAACAGGTGAGGAATTAATTACAAATGGTGTGGATCAATTAAGTGATATTGAATTGATTTTAGACAACAAACCTCCCACAGCTGAGGATTCTGAGTCGGAAGAATTAAAGATAGATGAGAAGAAAAACTCATCCACTAGCGACGAAACCACATTAGATCCAAGTGAACAGACTAGTGCAAGTGCAGGAAATTATGATTCCAAAACAGAAAAAATTGCGAAAGAAATTCAGAAATATTTAATTGAAGAAGGCATTGAATCAGATATCGTGCTTTCCTATAACTCAAATTATGTTAAGCTAACAATTGAAGGCGAAGTGCTTTTTGATGTAGGGCAAGCTGTTTTGAAACCAGAAGCAAAAGGTATAATGAATAGCATTGCAAATATGATCATAGAAAAAAATTACAAACAGTACAATATCCAAATTGATGGGCATACAGATGACTGGGATATAAATACAGTGCAATATCCTAGTAACTGGTATTTATCAGCGGCAAGAGCAATCGCCGTAGGAGTTATTTTGATTAATCAGTATAATTTCAATCCTGATTCGATAGCCTGCACAGGTTATGGTGAATATAATCCTATCGCAGATAATGAAACCCCAGAAGGCAGGGCGAAAAATAGAAGAGTTGAAATTAAGTTGATTGTTGAAACGGATGAAGTTGTACCAGAAGATATTTTATTGAATAAAGAAGACAATTAATTATATAAATAATCATTAAGTACTATACCTAAATGAGGTGGAACTATGGACAAGGGAAAAATAATATTTATTGTAGGTGCTATATTTATCGTAATTGCGTTAGTGTTATCTTCAGTATCAGTAATTATGATGAGTTCAGTAGTAAAAAAGCTGAATGGTGGAACAGAGGAAGAGGTTGTTGCTGAAGAAGGAGAAAAAGTAATACCATTATCTGAAACAACAAACTTTGAATTGAAATCACCGGTTATAGCAATATTAAAATCAGAAATCTCTGATAAATCTATGAATAAGAGTATAGAAATTGGTTTCAGACTTGACAATGAAAACAAAAAAACAGAAGGTGTTCTTGAACTAATGGGTGCAAATGAGGGCATAATTAGAGATAGAATTTCTAAGCTTATTGAAACAAAATCAGTAGAAGATTTTGAAAAACCAGGCTTCACACAAAACCTACAAAAGGAGATACTTGATTTAATTAGTACTGCTTTTGAGACTGACACAATTGTCGAAGTGTATTTTAAAAACAATTTAGGAAGTTCAAAATAAAAGGTTAGATAATAGCTGAATGGAGGTGGTGAGGAAGTGGGAGAAGTTTTATCGCAAAACGAGATAGACAGTTTGCTTAACGCCTTAAATGCAGGAGAACTTGATGTTGAAGAATATAAGTCTAATGCCGCAATTAAGCAAATTAAGGAATATGATTTTGCTAGACCATCTAAATTTGCAAAAGAGCATTTGAGAACATTAGAGATTATTTTCGAACATTACTCTAGACTTGTGTCGACGACCTTACCAGCGTACTTAAGGCATTCATGTCAGGTCGATGTAATTAATTCAGAAGCCGTATCCTATTCGGAATTTTCTAATGCACTGTCAAACCCAATTCTGATTGGAATTATTGACTTTGCACCCTTGAAAGGATCTATTGTAATGGACATGTCAGTTAATATTGGGTATGCCATAATAGATCGGTTATTGGGTGGAAAAGGTGAAACCTTAGATAAGGAAAGAGATTTTTCGGAAATAGAATTAGCAATTATCGAAAAGATGATGACAATTTTAATAGAGCTAATGGTAGAACCTTGGAAAAATGTTGTTGAACTAGATCCTCTCCTTGAAAAGATAGAAACGAATTCTCAATTTGCACAAGTTGTTTCGCCAAATGAGGTTATTGCCTTACTTACCTTGAATTTGAAAATAGGTAAGGTTGAAGGATTAATTAATATTTGTATTCCATATATTTGTGTAGAAGATGTATTAGATAAATTGAATACCAAATACTGGTTTTCAACTATGAGAAAGACAAATGTTGAAATATATCATGAAATTATTGAAAAGCAAATAAGCTCTTCAAAAATACCAGTAAAAGCAATATTTGGAAGAACGACGATAACTGTAAATGACTTTGTGAATATACAAAAGGGTGACATTATTAAGCTAGATCAGAAACTTGACGATGAATTAGATATACTAGTTGGTGATATTATTAAATTTAGAGCAAAACCAGGAATTCATGATAGCAACAATGCTGTTAAAATTACCTCAGTTGTACGAAGGGAGGAATAGTTCATGGGTGATATGTTATCGCAAGAAGAAATAAATGCATTGCTGAAAGGAATAGATGACGATGCAGGTAGCTCTGCATTTACATTATCTGCTGAAGAAAGAGATGCTATTGGTGAAGTTTCTAACATTAGCATGGGTACTGCAGCAACAACACTGTTTTCACTAGTTAATCAAAAAGTATTGATTACTACACCAAGGGTTGAGGTTACTACTTGGGATAAGGTTGCAAGTGGATTTGAAAAGTCTTTTGTAGCTATTCAAATTGTTTACAAAGAGGGCTTGTCTGGTTCTAATCTTTTGGTATTGAAAGAGAATGATGTAAAAATTATTTCCGATTTAATGATGGGTGGAGAAGGGGAAGCTTTTGAAGGAGAACTTTCAGAGCTACATTTAAGTGCAATTGGTGAAGCGATGAATCAGATGATTGGTTCCGCGTCAACTTCTATGTCTTCAATGTTTGGGAAAAAAATTGATATTAATCCACCTATTTCTAATTATGTTGATAATAGCGACTTCGTTGATCCAAGTGAAATTGCAGAATTTTTGACAGGCGAATTTATTAAAGTTTCGTTTGATATGAAAATTGGAGAATTAATAGATAGTGAAATTATGCAACTGTATCCAACTCAGTTTGCACAAGATATTTATAAGGCTTTTAGCCAATCTAAGGAAGTAAGCACACCACCAGCACCAGCGGCTCCAAAAGAACCGCCGACGCAAGATAATGTACAACAACAAATGCCACAGCAACAACAGATGCAACAGCAACAAATGCCACAGCAACAACAAATGCCACCAAATATGAATCCATATCCACAAATGAACCCATATGGTCAACCTAATCCATATCAAAATCCTTATCCCCCAATGGGAGACAATTATGGAGCTGGATATCGAAATATTGAAGTTCAACAAGCTCAATTCCAGAATTTTGACATGAATAGTGTGATTCAACAAAAAGAAAATATTGATTTAATTATGGATGTTGCGCTGGAGGTGACTGTTGAGCTTGGTAGAACACATAAGTCGATTAAAGACATTTTAGAGTTTACCCCGGGGACAATTATTGAGCTTAATAAGCTAGCGGGAGAACCTATTGATGTATTGGTAAATGGTAAAATTGTCGCTAAAGGCGAAGTAGTAGTAATAGATGAAAATTTTGGCATTAGAATCACAGAAATCATCAAGCATTCGGGTAGTATTATGTGATTTTATATCTAAAATTTGGTTATAATATCTCAAAAAGTTTATTAAACGAACTTTTTGAGATATTTAAATTGTAGCAGTAGATAGTATATGGTATAATCATAATATATTTATTTTAAATGCATGAAGGAGAGATAAAAATGGCAGGTAAAAACATTTTAATTGTTGATGACGCAGCTTTTATGAGAATGATGATTAAGGATATTCTTTCAAAGAATGGATATATTGTAATTGGAGAAGCTGAGAACGGTGCTAAAGCTGTAGAAAAATATAATGAGTTAAAGCCAGATTTAGTAATTATGGATATAACAATGCCTGAGATGGATGGTATTGAGGCTGTAAAAGCAATTAAGGGCATCGACAGTAAAGCAAATATTATTATGTGTTCTGCTATGGGGCAACAAGCTATGGTTATTGAATCTATCCAAGCTGGTGCTAAAGATTTTATCGTTAAGCCTTTTCAAGCAGAACGTGTTATTGAAGCAGTATCAAAGGTCACTGGATAATATTTTAAGAATATGAGTGGTAAACAATGAAATATTTATTTTTGCTAGGTGAAATAGCCTACAAGGGAAATGGAAACCAGTATTTTCAAATTGTATATATCTTGATATTATGCGTTGTTATTTTTGTTGGAGCTTATTATTCGTCTAGGCTCCTTGGCAACTATCAATTAAAAAGAACGAAGTTATCTAATTTAAAGATAGTTGAAGTGATTAGTGTCGGACCTCAAAAAACGATACAATTGGTTAAGGTCGGTAATGATTATGTACTAATAGGGGTTACCAAGGATAGAATAACATTTATGAAAGAAGTTTCTGCTGATCATATTGATTTAAGTATACTTCAAAGTGTTACAAATGAATCATTACCCTTTAGTCATCATATGGACAAGTATTTAAAGAAAAAATCATCGAAAAAAAATGGAGATTAATTTTTTTTTGATGCCATTTTATTACTATAAGAAAGTGGAGTGGCTTATATGGTAAAGTTCAAGAAAGCTCGAACATCCGTGATTCTGATTGTGTTTTTGATTATAATTAATATGTGTATGTTTATTGGAACCAATCAAGTTCATGCAACGACAACAGAAGACGTGCCAATACCCATTTCATTTGATTTTAACGTAAGTTCTACAGCAGAGGGTAAAGATGTTGTTAGTAGTCTACAAATTCTTTTTTTCCTTACTATAATTTCATTAGCTCCATCATTATTGATCATGATGACATCTTTTACTCGAATTGTTGTTGTGTTGCATTTTGTTAGATCTGCTATAGGAACGCAGCAGACTCCACCTAATCAAGTATTGATTGGGTTAGCATTATTTATCACCTTATTTATTATGTCTCCTGTTATATCTCAAGTAAATGAAACTGCTCTAAAGCCTTATAGCGCTGGAACAATATCTCAACAAGAGGCGATTGATGCTGGACTTGCACCTATAAGAACGTTTATGTTTGATCAGGTTAATGATAAGGATTTAAAGCTTTTTCTTGATATTTCAAAAGTAGATAATATAACGGATCAAAATGACATTCCTACAACAACCTTAATCCCTGCATTTATTATTAGTGAGCTTCGAGCTGCTTTTATTATGGGATTTTTAATTTATATCCCGTTCATAGTCATAGATATGGTGGTAGCCTCTACACTGATGTCAATGGGTATGATGATGTTACCTCCGGTAATGATTTCTATGCCTTTTAAAATATTGTTATTTATTCTTGCAGATGGATGGAGTCTTGTCGTGCGAGAGCTTGTTAAGACCTTTTACCATTAGCTTATTAAATTGATAAGAAGGTGCTACTTTGAATGAAGATTTAATTATTGATGTGGCTAGGGAAGCGATCATGCAAACAATATTGGTTTCAGCACCAATGCTAATGATAGCATTGATTGTGGGCTTGTTAATTAGTATTTTTCAAACTGTGACCTCTATTCAAGAACAGACTCTTGCATTTGTTCCCAAAATTCTTGCAGTTTTTATAAGTATATTAGTTTTTGGACCTTGGATGTTAAATCAAATGGTAGAACTCATGAATAGTTTATATACGAGCTTTAGCATTTTTATTTTTAGTTAAAGGTGAATAGATGGATCTTTTATTATCAAACCCGTATAAATATTTAGATGTTTTTTTGTTGGTTTTTGTGAGAACCGCTAGCATGTTTATATCAGTACCAATTTTTAGCAATAAAAATATTCCTACTATTGCAAAAATTGGACTTGCGTTTTTTATAACTACAATTGTGATTAATGTAATAGATGTGACCACTCCGATTGCTAGTACAGACCCAATCGGTTTTGGCATTGTTCTAATCAAAGAATTCTTTGTAGGCTGGTTGATTGGAATGGGTGCCTATATGGTATTTACGATTCTAACCTTAGCTGGACAGTTTATTGATTATCAAGTTGGATTTTCTATGGTAAACGTATTCGACCCATTGAGTCAAATACAACTTACTATTACAGGTACATTTTATTATTACATGGTTCTATTAATGATTTTGTTAACCAATACCTATCATTTTTTTATTAAAGCCATGATAAAAAGTTTTGAACTAATCCCAATAGGGCAAATGGTTTTATCTTCGAGTTTATACGATAGCTTCGTTGGCTTTATGAATGAATTGCTCTTAATATCAATGCAAATTGCTGCACCTTTCTTTTTTGTTATGCTATTAACAGATGTCGTATTAGGAATTTTAGCCAGAACAGCACCACAAATGAATTTGTTTGTAATCGGATTTCCCATAAAGATTTTTTTAGGTCTAGGTGTTATGCTGATTACACTTAATATTTTCCCAGCTGTAAGAGATATCATTACAGACAAGTTGGTTATTTTTATAGACAATCTAATAAAGGGTATGATGCCGTTGTGATTTACCTACAAGATAGCTACAAACCACTATTAAAGTATAATTTGCAGTTCTTTGCAGAGGCAGGCTCTGGTGGAGAAAAAACAGAGAAGGCTACTCCTAAAAAAAGAGAAAAAGCAAGAGAAGAAGGGCAAGTTGCAAAAACGAGTGAAATAGCTACTGCATTAATGTTTATTAGTATGTTCAGTGCCCTTAAAATTTTAGGACCAAACTTAATACTTGATCTTATACAATTTACAAAAGAAATTTTTGGATTGTTTACTATAAAAGAAATAACGATTCAATATGCTTCAGGCTTAATGAATCATGCAATAAAAACTTTAATCGGCATGATAGCACCGTTTTTTATAGTTGCTGTCCTCGTTGGCTTTGTTAGTAACTTTATGCAGGTAGGGTGGCATCCTACGACAAAGCCTCTCATGCCAAAACTAAGCAATTTAAGCCCGATACAAGGCTTTAAAAGACTTTTTTCAATGAGATCCATAGTTGAATTATTAAAAGCTCTAATCAAAGTTGGCATAATTCTTATTCTTGTATATACTACGCTTAAGAATTATGAAAATACAATTTTAGCAATTTATGATATACCAGTACTTGAGGCGTATGCCCTTATTGCTAATTTATGTTTAGACATTGGTATTAAGGTAGGTGCATTTTTTATTATTGTTGCACTTGCAGATTACATATATCAAAGAGTACATCTAAGTAATAAATTAAAGATGACGAAGCAAGAAGTAAAAGATGAATACAAACAATCAGAAGGTAATCCTGAAATTAAATCAAAAATAAGACAAAAGATGAGAGAAGCATCAATGAGACGTATGATGCAAGACTTACCTAAAGCAGATGTAATCATAACAAATCCAACCCATTTTGCTGTAGCAGTTAAGTATGATTCTGATAATCAAGGTGCTCCAACTGTAATCGCTAAAGGTGCAGATATGATTGCAGCAAAAATTAGAGAGGTTGCAAAAGATAATAATATTCAAATAGTCGAAAACAAGGCTTTGGCAAGAACGTTGTTCTACACTGTAGAAATTGGGGAAGAAATTCCACCAGATCTTTACCAAGCAGTTGCAGAAATTCTTGCTTTTGTATATAATCTAACAAGAAACAGTAAACAAGCGTAACAATACAATCTAAAGAAAGGTGTTAGAGCATGAAGATAAAACCTGGTGATATAGTTCTTGGATCCTTTGTCATACTTGCAATCATAATTATGATATTACCGCTTCCAACACTATTAATTGACATTCTTATAACGCTCAATCTTTCAATATCATTAATTATTCTTTTTAATGCATTATTTGCAAGAGAAGCTTTGGAAATGTCATCTTTCCCTACGATTCTACTCTTTTCAACAATCTTCAGGCTATCATTAAATGTTTCCTCGACAAGATCTATCCTTACTACTGGTAGTGCTGGAAACGTTGTTGAGACATTTGGAACCTTCGTTGGTGGAGATAGTATAGTTGTCGGTATTGTTATGTTTATTATATTGATTATTATTAACTTTATGGTTATTACTAAGGGTTCTGAAAGAGTTGCTGAGGTATCAGCACGTTTTACGTTAGATGCAATGCCGGGTAAACAGATGGCAATTGATGCTGACCTAAATGCAGGACTAATAGATGAAAAAGATGCTAGATCAAGAAGACAAAAAATACAAGATGAAGCAAGTTTTTATGGCTCTATGGATGGTGCTAGTAAGTTCGTTAAGGGTGATGCAGTAGCTGGACTTATTATTACCTTTATTAATATAATTGGTGGTCTTACGATTGGTGTGATTGTAAATGGTAATCCTATTCAAGAAGCCTTAACAGATTACACGATTCAAACGATTGGAGATGGATTAGTAAGTCAAATTCCAGCACTTCTGATTGCACTTTCTACTGGTATATTAGTTACGAAGGTAACTAAGGATGCTGATGTTAGTGATATATTAGTGAGTCAGTTATTCGCACTACCTAAGGTATTATATTTATCTGGAGCCGTTTTAATTCTATTAGGGGTAGCAACACCATTGAATGATTTTGTTGTTTCTGGTACCGGCTTACTTGTTATATTAGCTGCTAGAGCTATTGATAAAAGCTTACAGGTACAAGCTGTTGCACAAGAGATTTCTACAGAAGATGTGGCTGCGGAAGAAACAAGAAAACCAGAAAATGTCGTTTCATTACTTCAAGTTGATCCAATTGAGCTTGAATTTGGGTATGGTATTATTCCATTAGCAGATGTCAGCCAAGGCGGAGATTTATTGGATAGAGTCGTAATGATAAGGCGTCAAATTGCGCTTGAGTTAGGAACTATTGTACCGATTATCAGATTAAGAGATAACATTCAGCTTAATCCAAATCAGTATATTATTAAGATAAAAGGGACTAAGGTAGCTGAAGGTGAAATATTGTTTGATCACTATATGGCAATGAACCCTGGTTATGTAGAAGAAGAAATTGATGGTATTGAGACAATTGAACCGGCCTTTAAACTACCTGCGCTTTGGATTTCCGAGGCTCAAAGAGAGCGGGCTGAAACCTTAGGGTATACAGTTGTAGATCCTCCATCCATAATTGCAACTCATTTAACAGAAGTGATTAAGATGAGCTTAGGCGAATTATTAACTAGACAAAACGTACAAACATTGATTAATACAGTTAAAGAAAATAACCAAACCTTAATTGATGAATTGGTACCAAAGCAGTTAAGTGTTGGTGAGATTCAAAAAATTCTTATGAATTTACTCAATGAATCAATTTCAATTAGAGATCTTGTAACAATTTTTGAAACGATGGCTGATCATGCATCAGTTACAAGAGACCCAGATGTATTAACTGAATATGTAAGACAAACACTAAAACGAGCTATTTCTGCAAAATATTTTGAAAATGATGAATCTAATCAAGTAATTACACTTGATCCAGCTATAGAACAGGCAATCATGGAATCGGTAAAGCATACCGAACAAGGTACATATTTATCATTAAAACCTGAAATGACACAGCAAATATTAAGCGCTACAAAAAAAGAAATCATGAAATTAACCGCTACAGGAAGAATGCCAATTATTTTAACCTCACCTATAGTGAGAGTATATTACAAAAGATTGACCCAAGAAGAATTTGAAGATTTAGTAGTCTTATCTTTTAATGAATTAGATTCAAATGTAGAATTACAATCTGTTGGGATGGTGAGTGTAAGTTGAAGATAAAAAAGTACGAAGGTTCTACTGAAAAAGAAGCAATGCTAAAAGTAAAAGATGAATTAGGTAAAGAAGCCTTAATTGTTAGTGTGAAAAACATTAAGCCTAAAGGGTTTTATAAAATTTTCAAAAAACCTTATGTGGAGGTTACTGCGGCCGTTGATGACAAAGGTATTCTAAATAATGACAAGTTTGCAGATAAAAGAGCAGAAGGCTTTTCACAAGGTAAGAATGCTAACTTAGAACTTGATCCATCTCAAGAGGATAGTACTTTCGTTCAACTTTTAAAGACACTTGCTGATTCGAAACATATCGCTGATTCAAACCATCTAACAGATTTGAAAAAAAATGAACAAGAACAAAGATTAATTAAAAAATCGGCAGAAGAACAGGTTGATAAAATGAATATGACGCATGATCAACCATTTCTCAAGGTAGTATATGAACAGCTCATAGAAAATGATTTAGATGAAATATATGTGAATCAATTGATGCTGGGTTTAGGGGAGCTCTCCTATGATCAAAAGGCAACCATTGATGATGTTGTATCAATCGTATATAAGAGAATTGTGAAGCTTCTTACTGATTTAGAGACCATTAAGCTTACAAAAGGTAAAACGAAAACAGTAGCCTTTGTAGGGCCAACAGGAGTTGGGAAAACAACCACAATTGCAAAAATCGCTTCCTATTTCACACTTAATTTAGAGAAAAAAGTTGCGTTAATTACAGCTGATACGTATAGAATTGCTGCAGTGGAGCAACTTAGAACATATGCAAACATACTAAACATACCAATAAAAGTAGTTTATACAGCTACAGAGCTCAAGGACGCTATTGAGTCTTTTAAAGGTGTTGATTTGATTTTAATAGATACAGCAGGTAGATCTCATAAGAACCAAGAGCATCAAAATGAATTATCAAAACTATTAAATGAAATTGAAGAAAAAGAGCTATATTTAGTTCTTAGTCTGGCTACTAAATATAAGGATTTAATAAAAATTACAGATGCATATAATGACATTAGTGCATACAAACTTATTTTTACGAAATTAGATGAAACATCAAGTTATGGGAATATATTAAATGTTAAGCTTAAAACCAATGCATTGTTGTCCTATGTAACCTTCGGGCAAAATGTTCCCGACGACATAAGTGAAGTTAATGTTCACGAGATCGCTAAGAAGATATTAGGGGGATGTGAATCATAATGGATCAAGCAAGTAACTTAAGAAATATTATTAAAAACAATCAAGTAAATTATAAAAAAAATGATGTAAGAGTCATTACAGTAACAAGTGGTAAGGGGGGCGTTGGTAAATCCAATGTTTCTGTTAATCTTGCAATTAATTTTAGAAGACAAGGTAAGAGAGTTGTTATATTTGATGCTGATTTTGGTCTAGCCAATATAGAAATAATATTTGGAATCGCGCCTAAATATTCAATGTACGATATGATTTTTAATAATATGAGCATAACAGACATATTAACTTCTGCACCCTTTGGTATCGAATTTATTTCGGGGGGCTCTGGAATTCAAGAGCTTGTGAACTTAAGCAGAACTCAATTAAACTATATGATTAGCAAATTATATGATTTAGATTGCCTTGCAGACATTATTATTATTGATACTGGGGCAGGCATATCTGATAGTGTACTTGATTTTGTTACTGCTTCAAATGAAGTACTACTGATTACAACACCGGAACCAACCTCCATTACAGATGCTTATTCAACTTTAAAAGCGATGAAAAACAGAGGTGGAAATTCGAAGGATAAAATAATCAATCTTCTTGTCAATAAAGCTTCAGGAGAAGCTGAAGGACTTGAAATATATAAAAAGCTTAACAAGGTTACTGAGCGATTTTTAGATATTAAGTTAAAGAATGTTGGATACTTGCCTTATGATAAGACTTTAGAAAAGGCTGTTATTGAACAAAAACCAGTGGCGATGCTTTTTCCAAAGTCAAATATTTCCAAGGCTATTGAAAAATTGGCAGATAATTTATTGGGAAATGAAGAATCTAACGATGCTAAGCCATTAGGGATCAGTAATTTGTTTTCAAATATCTTAAAAATGAAAAAGGTTAAGTGAGGTGGTATATATGATAAATAGTGCAGTAGAACTAGGGGATAAAATTGAAGTTATAAGAAAGACTGTAATAAAAGCGAATCAACATTCTCTTTTTAGTAAAATTCAAGATATTGGTTCAAACAATGAATTGATTATTACTTCGCCAATTGAAAATGGTAAAATAATTCCGCTAGAGCTGAATCATGAATACTATTTATGTATTTATACATCAAGAGGGCTATATAGATGTGAAGCAGAGGTTATTGATAGAAAAAGAGAAGATAATATGTTTATGGCTACCCTCAAAGTGATATCTAAAATGCAAAAATACCAAAGAAGGCAATACTATAGATTAGATTGTGTATTGTCATTTCAATATAAAAATGAAGACGAGAAGGAAATATGGAATAGCGGCATTATTCTAGATATTAGTGGTGGAGGCTTGAGATTTACCTCTAATACACAGCTCATTAATGGAGAGCCACTAATTTGCCATATTCAATTAAATTTTGAAGATGAACAAAAGCACTTATATGTTGCAGGTTCTATTGTTGATTGTAATATTGTCGATTTTAACACAAATACCTATGAAACTAGGGTTGCCTTTGATACAATTTCAAACGAGGTAAGAGAAGTAGTAATTCGTTTTATCTTTGAAGAAGAGCGAAAAAGAAGAAAAAAAGAAAAAGGAATGTGATTTTATGTCTAAAAAGAAAAAAGTTTTAATTGTTGATGACTCTGCATTTATGAGAAGGGTGATTTCTGATATAATTAATAGTGATGAAAGATGTGAAGTGATAGGTGTCGCGAAAAATGGCAAAGAAGGATTAGAATTAGCAAACCAACTTATGCCTGACGTAATTACACTTGATGTTCAAATGCCAATCATGAATGGACTGGAAATGCTTAAGCAACTCAATATAGAAAGACCTACGCCAGTTATTATGTTGAGCACTCTTATGAAAGAAGGCGGAAAAGAAACCATTGAAGCTTTAGAGCTTGGTGCCTATGATTTTGTAAGAAAGCCAGATAATATTTTCAAGATTAATTCAGATGATATTAAAGACGAATTAATTACGAAGGTTATAGAAGCTTCTGAATCAGGAAAAAAAATTATGTCACAATTTAGACCGTCTATTCAGAAAATCAATCTTGAGACAAAAAGTATTTTACCTAAGCAACTATCATCAAATACTAGTAAGGTGAAGAATCTTGTGGCTTTAGGGACTTCAACAGGTGGTCCAAGAGCATTACAATTTGTAATACCTTATTTACCCAAAAATATCAATGCTGCTATTGTAGTAGTACAACATATGCCTCCTGGTTTTACAAAGTCTTTATCCGAAAGATTGAATCAGTTAAGTCAAATAAGTGTTAAAGAAGCTGAGGATAAAGATATTATTGAAAATGGAAAAGCATATGTAGCTCCTGGAGATAGGCAACTTGAGATCAGAGAGGACAAGAGTGGAAATTTGGTGATTCACATCACTGATGACCCACCTAAAGGTGGACATAAGCCGGCGGTGAATGTCATGATGAATTCTGTAGCAGAAATATCAACAAGGAAACTGATTGGCGTTATTATGACAGGAATGGGATCAGATGGCATGGAAGGCATGCAAGAGGTTAAGAGCAGGCAAAAAATGCATATCATAGCACAAAATGAAGAAACATGCGTTGTATACGGAATGCCAAAATCTGTAGTAGAAAAAGGAATAGCTGATGAGGTGGTTCCTTTGGAAAAAATAGCTGAGTCAATTTTAAAACAATCGGGGGTGCTTTAAACATGGATATAAGTCAATATCTGGAAATATTCATCGAAGAATCAAAAGAGCATTTACAAGGCTTAAACACTTCACTGTTAGAATTAGAAAAAGGAACTGTAAGTAAGGATGTTATAAACGAAGTCTTTCGTTCAGCACATACATTAAAGGGTATGGCTGCAACTATGGGCTTTAAAGGCATGAATGTATTAACACATGATATGGAAAACGTTCTTTCAGAAATTAGAAATGATAATATGAAAGTGGATGCAAATTTATTAGACGTTTTATTTCAATGCTTGGATGCATTAGAACGCTTTGTTGATAGTATTATTGAAACAGGTAATGAAGGCCCAGATAACAACGAGAGTATTATCAAAAAGCTCAATGCAATTTTAAGCGGAAATAGTGAAGTTAAAGCTGGGGATGGTAAAGCTGAAGCTGATAAGCATGTTGTTAAAACGAAAGTGAAAGTAGATGTTGCTGCTGAAAAGGTGCACAAGTATGCAAATATTCCTTTTACTGATTTTGAGAAACATGCTTTTGTAAGTGCAAGTAAAGAAAACTATAATTGTTTTGGAATTACATTATATATTTCGGATTCTTGCGTTCTAAAATCAGCTAGAGCCTTCATTATTTTTAGAACCTTAGAAAATTTAGGCCAAATAATAAAAGCATATCCTTCAGTACAGGATATTGAGGATGAAAATTTTGAAAATGATTTTAGTGTTTTTATTGTTTCAAAAGAAGATCAAACAGAAGTACGTCGACAATTAATGACAATAGCAGAAGTTGAAGAAGTGCTTGTTGGAGACATAAATGTTGATGAATCAGTAGAGACTAAAACTGCAGTGGAAGATGATGACTCCAGTGATACACCACAAAAAGAAAGTGAACAGAGCAATCCAGGCAGTCAATCTAAGCCAAAAACCAATAGAACAGTTCGTGTTGATATCGAAAGATTAGATACACTTATGAATCTAGTGAGTGAGTTGATTATTATTAAAAATGGTTTAGAAACAGTAGAAAATACAAATCAAAATTTCACAGATCAAATAGAGTATTTAGAACGTATTACCACGAATTTACATGATGCGGTAATGAAAGTTCGAATGGTTCCAATTGAACGTGTATTCAATAGATTCCCTAGACTCATAAGAGACTTATCAAGACAACTTGAAAAAAACATGGAATTCCATATGTCTGGTGAAGATACTGAATTAGACAGAACAGTAATTGATGAAATTGGAGATCCATTGGTTCATTTAATTAGAAATTCAGCTGATCATGGTATTGAAATGCCTAGTGTGAGAGCACAAAATGGTAAAAATCCAATGGGTCAGGTATATTTAAAAGCATATCAAGATGGAAATAACGTTGTTATTGAAGTTGCAGATGATGGGAATGGAATTAATGTTGCTAAGGTGAAATCAAAGGCAATAGAAAGAGGCACAATTTCAGTAGAGCAAGGTGAAGTTATGTCTGAGCAAGAAATTATTGAACTATTATTTAGACCAAGCTTTAGCACTGCAGATGTTATCTCAGATGTTTCAGGTAGAGGTGTAGGTTTAGATGTTGTTAAAACAAAAATTGAAGCTCTTGGTGGTATTATTGAAGTTAAAAATGAATTAGGAAAAGGAAGTAAGTTTATCATCAGATTGCCATTAACACTAGCCATTATTCAGGCTTTGATGGTTAATATTGCAGATGAGAAATATGCTATTCCATTAAATACAATTCAAAACATTGAAAATGTAAATGTGGTTGATATTAAATTTATTCAAAATCAAGAGGTTATCAACCTCCGTGGACAAGTTATTCCAGTAGTACGACTATACGATATTTTAGACGTTAATAAAGAACCAGCTAATAAGGAGTTTATTACTGTTGTTATCGTTAATAAGGGTGATAAAAAAGCAGGTTTTGTTGTAGACTCATTAATCGGACAACAAGAGATTGTTATTAAAACATTAGGTAAATTCTTAACTAATATTAAGATGATCGCAGGCGCAACTATTTTAGGTGATGGTGATGTTGCACTGATACTTGATGTCAATACTTTAGTATAAGGAGGTAGACTAATGGAGATGAATGTGAAACAAACAAAAAACGAAGAAATAACACAGTATATAATAGTTAAAATTGGACGCGAGCAATACGGTATTAATATTAAATATATTCAAAACATTGTTCGTATACAAAACATTACTAGAGTTCCAAAAGCACCATATTATATTAAAGGTGTTATTAACTTAAGAGGTGAAATTATACCTGTTATGTCAATTAGATTAAAATTTGGATTAGAAGATGAAGAAGATACCTTCAATACTAGAATCATTATCGTTAAAATTTCAGGACAAGTAATTGGACTAATTGTTGACGAAGTTAAGGAAGTAACGGAAATTCCTGAAGAAGATATCCAAACAGTTGCTAGAGAAGCAAATGATGAAAGAGGAAACTATATTATTGGTGTAGGAAAAATTAAAAGTGAATTAGTGACTTTATTAAATCTTGAGGGTTTTATAAATGTCAGTAGTTAAACCATAATGAAAGAGGTGAATCCATGAGCGAAATGAATTTTGATAATATTGACAGTATCCAGTTAGATGTGTTACGTGAGATTGGCAATATTGGAGCAGGAAATGCAACAACAGCATTATCACAACTCATTAACAGAAGAATAGACATGGGAGTTCCTAAGGTCAATATTTCTGAATTTAATGAACTATCAGAAGTTCTTGGTGGAGCAGAAAATCAAATAGTGGGTATTTTATTAGCAGTAGAAGGCGAAATAAATGGGATGATGATGTTTGTTTTAGAAACAGCATCGGCGCATAATTTGATTAATATTTTAATGGAAAAAGATATAGACAATTTTGATGATTTTTCTGAAATGGATTTATCTGCTTTAAGTGAAATAGGAAACATTATTACAGGCGCATATCTCTCATCGTTGTCAACATTAACGAACTTGAGAATAGTTGCATCTGTTCCTTATATGGCAATTGATATGGCGGGGGCTATCCTCAGTGTACCTGCTATTGAATTTGGTAAGATTGGAGACAAGGCCCTTTTAATACAAACAGATTTTGGTGAAGGACAAGAAAGTGTTTTTGGATACTTCATTTTGATTCCTGACATGAAATCATATGAAACAATTTTGAATAGTCTAGGCATATGGGGTTAAGCTATGGATGAATTAATAAAAGTAGGGATGGCGGATCTTAACGTATGTATACCACCTAAAGGTTTAACAACCTTAGGATTAGGTTCCTGTGTCGGTATAATACTTTACGATCCAATTACAAAAGTGAGTGGATTAGCTCATATTATGTTACCGGATAGTACAAAAATAAAAAACAATAGTAATATAGCAAAATTCGCCGATACAGCAGTAGATAAAATGATTGAGGATATGTGCTTACTCGGTGCAAGAAAAAATAGACTTGTCGGCAAGCTTGCTGGTGGAGCTCAAATGTTTTCCTTTAATAGTACCAATGATTTAATGAGGGTCGGTGAAAGGAATATTATTGCCTCTAGAGAAAAGCTGCAAGCCCTGGGAATTCGTATTATATCAGAAGATTGTGGTAATAATTATGGTAGAACAATAGAATTCAACCCTGAATCGGGTGAGCTGTTAATAAAAACTATTGGGAAGCCCGTAAAAATAATATAATAGGAATGAGCTGATATGAAAAGAAAAATCATGAAAGTCATTATCGTACTCTTAGCGAGTATTATAGCTGTGGTATTGGGTTTCGTACAAAATTATTCACTTGAAAGATTATCCTACACAATGCTCGTGGTTGTGGTTTTGTTTTACATAATCGGGATAGTTATTCAAAGTATAATTGATAGGACTATAAAAAGTTCAGAAGCATTAAATTCTAAAGCTTTAAATGACTTAGAAGTGACACAGAAAATACCAGTTGTAAAAGAAGTTAATGATCAACCAATAGATCCTTTACAAAAGAACAATGTTGAGGAAGATGAGGAAGAAGGCTTTGAATAAGAAAATGATATAATTGAAAGCTGGTGACAATATGGATGAAGTGAGTAAAACAAAACTTTGGGAAAAATACAGTAAGACGAAAGATGTGACAATAAAAGAGCAATTAATTATTGAGTATGCTCAATTGGTAAAATTTGTTGCTGGTAGACTTAGCATGTATTTAGGAAGCAATGTGGAATTTGAGGACTTATGTGGTTATGGTATTTTTGGATTGATTGATGCAATTGATAAATTCGATTATGAAAAAGGTGTTAAATTTGAAACCTATGCATCGCTTCGGATTAGAGGCTCTATTTTAGATAACATAAGAAAAATGGATTGGATTCCAAGATCAATTAGAAAAAAACAAAAAGTAATGGATGTTGCAATTAGAAAATTAGAAATTGAGCATGGCAGAACTGCAACCGATGAAGAAATAAGTAATGAATTAGAAATTTCTACCGATGAATATTATAAGTGGATGAATCAAACCAAAGCATTGGCATTAACATCACTTGAAGAATATGTAGAACAGGGTGGAGAGACAAGGGTAGAACCTGTATCAAACTCTAGATATACGCAACCAGAAGAAATGGCTGAACGTGAAGCCCTTAAAAATCTATTATCAAATGCAATCGAAGGTCTATCCGAGAAAGAAAAAAAGGTTATTATATTATATTATTATGAAGAACTAACATTAAAGGAAATCAGTGCGATTATGGGTGTTTCAGAATCAAGAATCAGCCAATTACACACAAAATCTTTAAGTAAAATGAAAAGTACGCTAGGTACACATCTTAGCATTTTTATGACGAACTAATGGAGGTTTACATGGATGGACGGATATTTTGAAATAAAAGAAATGGAAGATGGCATGTATATAGAAGTGGTTTCACCTACAGAAGATGGAAATAAAGTTACTATTGGTGAGATCACTACCAAACTTCAAGAACGAAATATAGAATATAATATTACGTCTATAACGGATGCTCTAGAAAATATTGATCATCAACCGCTTTTTAAAATTTCCGAACTTTCTGAGTTGAAAGAGGAAGAGGTTGTTGAAGAGATAGTTGAAAAGAATTTTAATTTATACGTTTCAGATGATCAAATGAAGCTAATTGTTAAATTTTTCCCTACTAAAAATCACAATAAGGTTGAGCTTAATCTCCAAGCCATTTTAGAAGACGCAAGTAAAATGAAAATTAGTGTTCCAATTAATGATAAATTATTATTAGAATTAGCTGATGAAATTGAATTCCATAGGGATTATATCATTGCAGTTGGAATTACGCCTGTTCCTTCCAAGGAAGCAGAAATCCAATATCATTTTAAAACTGATAAGGATTTTAGACCAGAGGTTGATGAAGAAGGTAATGTCAATTATCATAAATTACATGTTATAGCGAATGTAAAAAAAGATCAAGTATTAGCTACGTTGATACCAAGCTTTGAAGGCATTTCTGGCATGAATGTGTTTGGTACTGAAATTAAACCAAATAAGCCAAAAGTTGTGAAACTGAAACGAGGAAAAAATGTAGGTATGAATAGTGACTTTACGGAACTTTTTTCAGAATCAGATGGTTTAGTTAAACTTGAAGACGACAAGGTTTCGGTTTATAATTCATACGACATTCCAGGAAACGTAGGAAGTTCTACAGGAGATGTAGAATTTCAAGGATCAATCGTAGTAAGTGGAAATGTAATGACAGGCTTTAAATTAGTTGCAACTGGTGATATAGAAGTGCTAGGTGTCGTGGAAGGAGCAATCGTAGAAGCAGGAGGCAATATTTTGCTGCACAGAGGTATACAAGGAATGAATCGTAGTAGGATTCAAGCCGGTGGAAATGTTATTGCAAGATATATAGAAAATGGAGAAGTAATTGCTGGAGGTATGGTTCACAGTGAAGCGATTCTTCATAGTCAAGTTTCAGCAAAGGAAGAGATCAAGGTTGAAGGGAAAAAAGGTATGATAACCGGAGGCACTGTTCGCTCTGGTACTGAAATATCTGCGAATATATTAGGTTCTCATATGGGCACCGCAACAAATATTGAGGTTGGAATCGATCCTCTCATTTGGGATGAATACAATGATCTCAATAAAGAATATCCTAAGCTTTTAAGTGATGCAGAAAAAATCGAACAAGTCATGGCGTTACTGAATAAACGTAAAGAAATTGATGGTGAACTTGATGAACAAAAAAAAGAAATGTATATTTCTGCTACTAGAAATAAAATTATTTTAAGTAATAAAATAAGTAAATCAGAAAAACGTATAGAGGAATTAAAGCACGAAGTTGAAAGAAGAAATGATGGCAAAATCAAAGTAAGAAATATTGTTTACCCAGGTGTTAGAATTACGATAGGAACAGCTAAATATTTTGTAAGAGACGAAATTAAATATGTCTTAATGCAAAAGGATGGCGCAGATGTCAAATTAAGTTCACTTTAGAGTGATTCTTAGAGGAGGGGTTCATATGTCAATCAGACCTTTAGATATGCAGGTTATGGTTCCAAAGCTACAAGAGGTTGCTCAAATGAAGCATATGGAGCAACAAAGAGCTGGCATTAATCAACATGACATTAACCATGCCCAAGATAAAAAAAATGAAAAGGCACATCAGTCTGTTGAAAAAACCTCTGAGGATAACTTACTTCAAAATAAAGCTGATGCAAAAGAAAAAGGTAACAATGAATACAATGCACAAGGTAAGAAAAAGAAGAAGGATAAAGAAGTTATTGAAGAAAAGACCAATAATGGTATGCGTAATAAAATAGACATTAAAATTTAACTATATTATTTTCTTTTTGTATTTTGTTTATTATAGGTTTTAAGGAGAATGTTAATATGAACTACGCGGGTATGACAATAACACTAGTTATATTAGGCTTTGGAGCAATATTATGGAGTTATTATAAAGACGATAAAAGCATGCCCAAAACTACAAAAAATGATGACAATGAAGATTACTATAACGAATATGGTGCTAGAATCGAAGAGCTAAATCATAAGATTCGTGAAATGAACGAGTACGGAGAATTTATGAAAAGCGAATTAGATAAAAAACACAAGGAACTATTGTTTTTATATCAAATGATCAATGAAAAATCAAAAGATATAAATGGGAATAGTGAAGTTTTTAATAGCGTTAAAGAAGAAATGAGGTTAGAGGTTACTAATAAAGAGCAATTTCAACCTCAAACAACAATGTTAGAACAAAAAACCGAACAATTAAAAACGAATCATAATCAAATGATTTTGGAGTTCTCAGAAAAGGGCTATAGCATAAAGGAAATTGCGCAAATGCTAGAAATTGGCCAAGGAGAAGTGAAGCTGGTATTAGATTTGTTTGAATGAGGTGTAAATAATGAAAAGAGATGATAGAGTATTAATAAGAGGTGTGGGCATTGGAGTAATTATTACTACATTGCTTTTTTATTGTGTATTTACATTTACAATACCAAAAGAAAATACATTATCTAACGAAGAAATTATCGAGAAAGCCAAAGATTTAGGAATGATATTTATATCCAACTTAGAAAACGATGAAGTTAATAAGGATAACCTAGATACGGATATTAATCTTGTCGACGATATTGACAGTGATGTTGATGGTGCGCCAGATGATAATATAGGTGAATGATATTTTATACTGATCCGAAAAGTTAGGAGCTAAATAATAAAAAGCTTGATATATGGAAACATATATGGTATACTTTCAATCGTGAAAAAGCACGAATTTGGATTTTTAGAAAGGTGCCTAAAGGTATTCTAAAAAGATGAAGAATTCGGAAGATAACTAACCAAACGGAGGAATTTTTATGAGCGTTATATCAATGAAGCAATTACTTGAAGCAGGTGTTCACTTTGGACATCAAACAAGAAGATGGAATCCAAAAATGGCGGAATACATCTACACAGAAAGAAACGGTATTTATATTATCGATTTACAAAAGACTGTTGGATTAGTAGATAAGGCTTACTATGCTATTAGATCTGCAATTGAAGATGGTGGAACTATTTTATTTGTTGGAACAAAAAAACAAGCTCAAGATGCAATTAAAACGGAAGCTGAACGTTGTGGAATGTACTATGTTAACCAAAGATGGTTAGGTGGTATGTTAACAAATTTCAAAACGATTCAAGGAAGAATAAAAAGATTAAAAGAATTAGAAACTATGCAAGAAGATGGTACTTTTGATGTTTTACCTAAAAAAGAAGTTATCAAACTTAAGGGTGAAATGGAAAAGCTTGAAAAGAATCTTGGTGGTATTAAAAATATGAAGGGTGTTCCTTCAGCAATGTTTATCGTAGACCCAAGAAAAGAAAGAATTGCTATCCAAGAAGCACATATATTAGGTATTCCAATTATTTCAATCGTTGATACAAACTGTGATCCAGAAGAAATAGATTATGTTATTCCGGGTAATGATGATGCAATTAGATCCGTTAAGCTTATCGTAGCAAAGATGGCTGATGCAGTAATCGAGGCTAATCAAGGCGCTCAAGACAATGAAGAAGAAAAAAAAGCTCCGATTAGAAGACAAGAAGTGAAACCAGAAGTAGTTAATAGCACAATAGAAGCAACACAACAAGTGCAATAATTCATTAAATGCTTCAACTAGTTGTTGAAGCATTTATTTTAGAAGAAAGTATGATAAAAATATCTTAGTGATTAAAAATACAGGTCCTATGGAGGGTTCAAAATGGCAATAACTGCAGGTATGGTAAAAGATTTAAGAGAAAGAACTGGAGCAGGTATGTTAGATTGTAAAAAAGCTTTAGAGCATACTGAAGGCAACATTGAAAAAGCAATCGAATATTTAAGAGAAAAAGGTTTATCACAAGCTGCTAAAAAAGCAAGTAGAATTGCGGCAGAAGGTTTAGTAGCTGTTAATTCAGATACAAGTGGAAAAATTGCTGCAATCGTTGAAGTGAATAGTGAAACTGACTTCGTTGCAAAAAATGATATCTTTAAAAGCTATGTTAAAGAAGTTGCTGATCAAGCAATGGCAACGAATTCTACTACAATTGAAGAATTTTTAGCAGAACAATGGATTTTAGATACGAGCAAAACAGTTACGGATGTATTGAATGAAAAAATTTCTCTTATTGGCGAAAAGCTTAATATCCGTAGATTTGATAAAATGAATGTAACCGATAATGGTATAGTAGAATCCTATATTCATGGTGGTGGAAGAATTGGTGTTATCATAGAATTTGTTACAGATGTTGTGAATGATAGCATTAAAGAATGTGCTAAAAACATTGCAATGCAAGTAGCTGCAATTGCACCAAAATATGTTAGCAGAACTGAAATTTCTGAAGAGTTTGTTGAAAAAGAAAGAGAAATATTAAAACAACAAGCAATCAATGAAAATCCTGATAAACCAGAAAGTATCATTGACAAGATGATGGTTGGTAGATTAAACAAACAGTTAAAAGAAATTTGTCTAGTAGATCAACAATACGTTAAAGATGGTGACTTTACTGTAGAACAATATGTTGCAAATGTTGCAAAAGCAAATGGTGCTAACTTATCAATTAAACGCTTTGTTCGTTTTGAAACAGGTGAAGGAATTGAAAAGAAAGAAGAAAACTTTGCAGAAGAAGTAGCAAGACAAATACAACAATAGTGTCTGAGTAACACATTATATAAAAAGCAACATTAATATGTTGCTTTTTTATCTACCAGCCGATTTTTTTTAGGACTAGAAAAATGAACCAAGGTATGGTAAATTATAAATTAGAGGTGTTTTTATGTCAAAATACAAGCGAATAATGCTCAAGCTTAGCGGAGAAGCCTTATCTGGAGATAAAGGTTATGGATTTGATGAAGCTACAGTACTTAAAGTTGCACATCAAGTAAAAAAAATCACTGAGAACGGAATTCAAGTTGGAATTGTTATTGGTGGTGGAAATTTTTGGCGTGGTAGAAGCAATGAAAAGATGGATCGAAGTAGAGCAGATCAAATTGGAATGCTTGCTACTGTCATGAATTGTCTATATGTAGCAGAAATATTTAGAACAATTGGAATGATAGCTGCAGTACAAACACCTTTTAAAATGGGCAATATGACAGAAGAGTTTTCCAAAGAGAGTGCACAAAAACGCATGAACAATTCTGAAGTTGTTTTTTTCGCTGGAGGAACTGGGCATCCGTTTTTTTCAACTGATACAGCTGTTGCTTTAAGAGCTCTGGAAGTTGAAGCAGATGTTATTTTACTTGCTAAAAACATTGATGGTGTTTATGACTTGGATCCAAAGGAACACAAGCATGCACAAAAATTTGATAAAATATCACTAAATGAGGTAATACAAAAAAAGCTAAAGGTTATGGATTTAACAGCTGCAATCATGTGTCTAGAAAATAACATGCCTATGCTTGTATTTTATTTAGGTGAAGAGGATAGTTTGTTGAATGCAGTGGATGACAATATTTCCGGTACATTTGTATATATCTAGGAGGAGAAGAATATGAAGAAAGAATTAGAAATCTATAAAGTTAAGATGGAAAAAACTGTATTATCTTTAGAATCAGAATACAATACACTTCGAGCAGGCAGAGCCAATCCTCATATATTAGACAAGCTAATGGTAGATTATTATGGTCAACCAACGCCAGTACAGCAAGTTGGAAACATAAGTATTCCTGAACCAAGATTAATGCAAGTTCAACCATGGGATAAGGGCTTATTGAAAAGTATTGAAAAAGCAATTTTAATGTCTGATATTGGTATCAATCCGACAAACGATGGAATTTCAATTCGTCTAGTATTTCCAGAGCTTACAGAAGAGCGAAGGAAAGACCTAACAAAAGACGTTAAGAAAAAGGGTGAAGAATCGAAGGTTGCTATTAGAAATATTAGAAGAGATGGTATGGATCATTTTAAAAAGCTTGAAAAGAGTCATGAGCTTTCAGAAGATGATTTAAAGACCTTAGAAGAAGATCTTCAAAAGTTGACAGATAATTTCATTAAAGATATTGATAAGCATGTTGAAGAAAAAATCAAAGATATTTTAACTGTATAGCTGAAATTGAAGAAAGATGTTACCCTCGCTTTAGCGGGGGTAACATTATTAAAGTAAAAATCGAATGGCTCTTAAGGAGGATAAATCTTATGGGGCAAAGGGTAAGCTTAAAAGATTGCGTAATTCCTAAACATATTGCATTCATAATGGATGGAAATGGAAGATGGGCAAAGGAACGAGGAAAAAAAAGAACCTGGGGTCATAAAGAAGGTAGTAATGTTCTCAAAAAAATTTGTAGAGATGCATATCAACTTGGAGTTGAATATGTGACTGTTTATGCCTTTTCAACAGAAAATTGGCAAAGACCTGAAGAGGAAGTCGATTTTTTAATGGATTTATTAAGGCAATATTTAAAGGAAAGCGTGAAAACATGTAAAAAAGACAATATGCGTGTGAGGGTCATTGGAAATAAAGAAGGATTGCCCTTAGATGTTCAAGATACAATAAAGGAGTTGGAGCTGGAATCTTCGGGATATACAGGTCTTAACTTACAAATAGCTCTTAATTATGGTGGAAGAGATGAAATACTTAGAGCAATCAAAAACATGTCTATAGATTTGAATCAAAATCAGCTTTCGATAAATGACTTAGATGAAGAACGGTTCTCGAGCTATCTTGATACAAAGGAAATACCCGATCCAGACTTGATGATTAGAACAAGTGGAGAAATTCGCCTGAGTAATTTCTTGTTATGGCAGCTTGCTTACAGTGAATTTTATTTTACACAGAAGTATTGGCCAGACTTCAAAAAAGAAGACTTAGTAGAGGCAATACAAATATATAATAAAAAAGAGCGTCGTTATGGAGGTTTAATAGATGAAGACTAGAGTCATTACTGGAGTTTTAGCACTTCCGTTTCTTATTGCACCTATTTATTTTGGAGGGATCATTTTATATGTAATGATTTTTTTACTCAGTGTAATTGGCACTTATGAATTGTTGAGAGCTTACAAAGTGACGAATAGAGGCATTTACGGGATTGCGCTTATAACTACATTAAGCTATTATTTGTTGCTGTGGTTTAAGGGTAATGATTATTTATATTTGTTTATTACTTCCTTCCTATTAATTTTGCTCGTTTATTATGTAATTGCATTTCCAAAATTAAATTTTGAAGCTATAACCGTTGCCTTTGTAGCATTTTTTTACATTACATATCTTATTTCTCATGTTATATGGATACGTGAGTCAAAAGACTATGGTTTTGCACTTGTTTGGCTAGTATTTCTAATAGGTTTCGGTAGTGATACTTTTGCATACTTTAGTGGTAGGTTATTTGGTAAGCATAAACTTGCAAAGGTATTAAGTCCTAAGAAAACAATTGAGGGTTCCATTGGCGGAATTTTTGGAGCCATGTTACTTTGCTTCATATATGGTTTATTTATGTACAAAACTGGGACATTTGAAGATTTCTCAAAATTAAAGTTTCTTATACTCATGGGTGGAGCTGGTTCTATTTTGTCCCAGGTTGGTGATTTAGTAGCTTCAGCTATCAAAAGACAAACTGGAATTAAAGATTTTGGAAAGTTGTTACCTGGCCATGGAGGTATATTAGATAGATTTGATAGTAATTTTTTTACTGCTCCGTTTGTATACTTCATTATGACCATATTTATGAGTTAAATAAAAGGAATAACATATGAAAAAAATATCAATACTGGGATCAACAGGTTCTATTGGCATGCAGACTTTAGAAATTGTTGATGAAAATGAAGATATTCAAGTTTATGGATTAACAACAAATACGAATATTGAAAGATTATACCAGCAAATTCAAAAGTTTAAGCCCAAAGTTGTAGCTGTTATGGACGAAAAAAAAGCAATGATGCTAAAATCAATGGTTCATAGCGAGGTCACCGTACTACAAGGAATTGAAGGACTTATTGAAGTTGCAACTCTTTCAGAAATTGATACGGTAGTTACTGCAGTTGTTGGTATGATTGGCCTAAGACCTACGATTGAAGCAATAAAGGCTTCAAAAAACATTGCACTAGCGAATAAAGAAACCTTGGTAACGGCAGGCTCTATTATTATGGAGCTTGCAAAAAAGCACAATGTATCTATACTCCCTGTTGATAGTGAGCATTCAGCAATATTTCAAGCTTTAAAGGGAGAGAATGCGAAGGAAATAGAAAATATTTGGTTAACTGCATCTGGTGGACCTTTTAGAGGGTTGAAAACGAAAGAGCTTGAAGGCATTACTTTGGAGCAAGCATTAAAGCATCCGAATTGGTCAATGGGACACAAAATTACCATCGATTCAGCCACTTTGATGAACAAAGGATTAGAGGTAATAGAAGCCAAATGGTTATTTGACGTATCAGCTGATCAAATTAAAGTTGTTGTACACCCACAGAGTATTATTCATTCAATGGTAGAATTTTGTGATGGTTCAGTTATAGGTCAATTAGGATTGCCAGATATGAAACTTCCAATTCAATATGCATTATATTACCCTAACAGACACCAAAACAGCTTTAAGAGACTAAACTTAGCTCAAATTGGGAAACTTACTTTTGAAGAGCCGGACAGAGTAACTTTTCCTTGTCTTCAACTAGCTTTCGATGCAATGAATATTGGAGGTAGTATGCCAACAGTATTGAATGCTGCAAATGAACTCGTAGTTAGTAAGTTTTTAAACAAAGAAATTGGATTTATAGAGATACCTAAGATTATAGACTTTTGTATGTCAAAACATGATATAATTAATGAGATAACATTAGATAAAATACTTGAGGTTCAAAAATGGACCTATGAATTAATCGAGAGTAGGTGGTAAAAAGATGAATAGTATAATTTCAATTTTAGTTGCGATATTAATATTTGGATTAATTGTTTTAGTACATGAATTCGGTCATTTCTTTTTTGCTAGAAGAAATGGTATTACTGTAGAAGAATTTGCTATCGGAATGGGACCAAAGATTGTAGGTAAAAAGTTAGGGGATACTCTTTTTTCAATTAGAGCATTGCCTTTCGGAGGATTTTGCAGATTACTAGGTGAAGATGAATTGGTAGAAGATGTAAATGCTTACTCATCTAAATCTGTTTGGGCAAAGATACAGGTAGTAATTGGTGGGCCATTGTTTAATATGTTACTTGCGTTTGTTTTTGCAATTGTTTTTTTATTGATTAGTGGTAGAGTTTTAACACCAGTTATATCTGAAGTAAGTGAAGGTTCACCTGCACAAGCTGCTGGTCTTCAAATTGGAGATAAATTAGTAGCAATCAATGATAAAAATATTGTAGCATATAATGAAGTGCAAATATATATTAATGAAAACAAAGGTCAAGCCATTGAACTAACCTATAAAAGAAACGGAGAAAAAATAGATACTGTCATAACACCAAAACTTGATAAAGATAATCTTTATCGAATCGGGGTTAGTCCTACTGCTGTAAGTATGAGTAATCCATTAAATGTTGTTAAGTATGCTTTAATTGAAATTGTTTTTTGGGTTAAAATGGTTTTTTATGGATTTGGTATGTTGTTTTCAGGTGCTATTTCAGCAAATGAAGTTGCAGGTCCGGTTGGTATTGTAACTGTAGTAAGTGAAGGTTATAAATCAAGTATTGAAATGGGGCTACTATCGGTAATACAGACGATTTCATTTTTTATTATTTTACTTAGTGCAAATCTTGGAATAATGAACTTATTGCCTATTCCAGCCTTAGATGGTGGAAGATTGGTGTTTTTAATTATTGAGGCGATAAGACGTAAACCAATGAATGAAGAAAAAGAAGGAAAAATTCATTTTATTGGATATGTACTATTGATGTTACTTATGGTAGTTGTATTATTTAATGATGTCAGGAAGCTTTTTTAAGATCTAGAAATCATTCTTATCAACAAGAAAACCTTAAATAAGGTTTTCTTGTTATATAACACGAGAATCCTATATAAGGAGGTACATACATGTATAGAGAAACTACAAAAGCAATTCATATTGGTGACGCTGTGATTGGAAATGGCAATCAGATTTTGATTCAATCTATGACCAATACAAAAACAGAAGATGTTAAGAGCACCGTACAACAAATAAAAAAGCTTGAAGAAGTAGGGTGTCATATTATTCGTGTAGCTGTACCTACAAAAGAAGCTGCATTAGCAATAAAGGAAATTAAAAGACAAATCAGTATCCCTATTGTAGCCGACATACACTTTGATTATAAGCTAGCATTGTTATCAATTGAAAATGGTGCTGATAAGATTAGAATAAATCCCGGCAATATTGGAACTAGGGACAAGCTAAAAGCAGTTGTTGAAGCTTGCAAGGTTAGAAATATTCCAATAAGAGTTGGCGTAAATAGTGGTTCCTTAGAGAAAAGTATTCTCGAAAAATTTGGCAAACCAACAGCAGAGGCACTCGTAGAAAGTGCGATTTTTAACGTAGAGCTTATTCAACAATTTGAGTATGATAATTTAGTCGTATCCATCAAATCCTCCGACGTACTTCAATCCATAGAAGCGTATGAATTAGCAGCTAAAAAAATGATATACCCACTTCATATTGGTATCACTGAAGCAGGGACACTTTTTTCTGGCACGATAAAGTCTTCAGTTGGTCTAGGTATCATACTAGCCAAAGGAATTGGAGATACACTTAGAGTATCCTTAACAGGCGATCCTATTGAAGAAATAAGAGTAGGCCAAAAGGTTTTACAGGCACTTGATTTATATCCTAAGGGTGTAGAAATTATTTCATGCCCTACCTGTGGTAGAACTCAAATAGAATTAATTAAGCTTGCCAATGAAGTTGAAAAAAGATGTGAACATATGAATAAGCAAATCAAGGTAGCTATAATGGGTTGTGCTGTGAACGGACCAGGAGAGGCAAGAGAAGCAGATATTGGAATTGCGGGTGGTCAAGGAGTTGGACTCATTTTTAAAAAAGGTGAAGTATTTAAAAAGGTTGAAGAAGGTAATCTAATTGAAGCATTAATTGAAGAAATCAATAAACTGTAGGTGATTAAATTGACTAAAAATTTTAAGGATGTCTTTCCTAAAATTAAATTAGGTGAACCATTAAGCAATTATTTTAACGAGTGCCTTGTTGAAAATATTTTTCTCAACAAAAAAACGAATCAATTATTTGTTAACATAACCTTAACACAAGTCATATTCCCACAATTTATCGAAAAGCTTGCTGAGATTATAAAAATTCATTTAAATGTAAGTGATTCATTTCAGGTTATCGTAAAAGAAAGGTTTGTACTTACTACGGTATTGTCCTTTCAACAGATTTATGGGCTATACAAAGGTGCTGTGCATAGTCAAATTATGAGCATCAACCCTGTATGTGGAGTCAAGCTTGCAAATAGTGAATATGTAATTAAAAATAATACAGTAATCTATGAATTTAGCGAACAGCTATATGATTATTTCAAAAGATATGACATTGCTGATAAAATTAGATCTATTTTTAGTGAAAAATTTGATTTAGATATTATAGTTGAATTAAATAAAAAAGAAGGTATGGAGTTAGTTGAGAAGTTCATGGAAAGACATGATATTGAACAAAAAATGCTCCTACAAGAATTGAATATAGATACGATGAATAGTGCCTCCAAGTCATTACCCAAAAAGACAATTAAAAAGGTGGATAAAGAAAATCTCGATCTAGATAAAATTTTAATTGGTAAAAAAGGTATTTCAGGAGAACTGACATATATTAAATCCTTTAGTGAGGAAACAAATGAAGTAATCTTAGAAGGCTTTGTTATCAATTATGAGGAAAGAGATATTAAGGGTGATAAAAAGCTTGTTATCTTTGATCTAACAGACTATTCTGCCTCAGTAACCTGCAAATCATTTTTAAAAATGGATCTATATGAGGAGCAAACAGCAGGAAAGTTAAATAAAGGAATGTTTGTAAGACTATCAGGTAGGCTACAATACGATGAGTTTCAAAAAGAAAACATTGTTATGGTAAATGGACTTGAGTTAATAGAGGATTTCAGGAAGCAAAGAAAAGACCTAGCCACTCAGAAGAGGGTAGAACTTCACTTGCATACGCAAATGAGTGATATGGATGCAGTGGTTAGTGCTAAAGATGTGGTAAAGCAAGCTATAAAATGGGGACATACCGCAGTAGCGATTACGGATCATGGGGTTGTACAAGCTTTTCCAGAAGCCTTTCATGCAGCAGAAAGAAGTGATTTGAAGATTATTTATGGAGTAGAAGCTTATATAGTAGATGATGAAAAACCAACTGTGAAAAATTCAAAGGGTCAAAACTTTGATGAAACTTACGTTGTTTTTGACTTGGAAACCACAGGCTTTTATCCTGGTACAGATAAGATCACTGAAATCGGTGCTGTAAAGGTGAAAAACAGAACGATTATTGAAAGGTATAGTAGCTTTGTTAATCCACAAAGAGGGATACCTCTAAAAGTGCAACAATTAACTGGAATTACGCCTGAAATGGTACAAGATGCACCATTCATAGAAGAAGTGTTAAAGGAATTTCTAGCGTTTGTAGGTGATGAGATTTTAGTTGCACATAATGCGGATTTTGATCTGAGTTTTATTAAATATTTTGCAAATAAACAAAATATTGAGGTTTTAAATACGAGTGTAGATACCTTAGAGCTTGCACGAACCTTATTCCCGGATTTGAAAAATCATAAATTAAATACTCTAGCAAGTGAGTTTAATATACAACTAGTAGGACATCATAGAGCGGTGAATGATGCTGAGGCAACAGCGGGAATATTTGTTTATTTAACGAACCACTTAGATAATATCAACATACATAATTTAGAACAATTTATTAATTATGAAGCAACGCATTTTAAGAACAATAAAAAATTACGTTCTAATCATGCAATCATGCTGGCACAAAATCTTGTGGGACTTAGGAACCTATATGAATTAATTTCTATTTCTCATATCAATTATTATTTTAAACAACCAAGAATACCCAAAAGTGTATTTAGAAAATATAGAGAAGGAATACTGATAGGGTCAGCTTGTGAAGCTGGAGAAATATATAAGGCTGTGCGCGATCATAAGGATCATGAAGAAATCGATAGGTTAGCTCGTTTTTATGATTATTTTGAGATTCAACCACTTGCCAACAATGAATTTTTAATTAGGGATAATGTTGTTCAAAGCAAACAGCAACTTATAGAAATTAATAAAAGAATTGTTGAGCTGTCTAAGGAATATGGCAAGTTAACCGTGGCTACTTGTGATGTGCATTTTATGAATCCTGAAGATGAGATTTATAGAAGAATACTTATGGCAGGAAAAGGCTTTGCAGATGCAGATCAACAAGCACCACTATATTATAGAACAACGGAAGAGATGCTTGCAGAATTTTATTACCTAGGAGAAAAGGAAGCTTTCGAAGTAGTTGTTGAAAATACAAATAAGATAGCTGATCTCATTGAAAAAATCAATCCAGTACCTCCAGAGAAATACCCGCCAAAGATTGATGGTTCTGATGAAGAGCTTAAAAGGATATGTTATGAAAAGGCAAAGTCTATGTATGGCGAAAACTTGCCCTTCATTGTGTCGGAACGATTAGAAAGAGAGTTACATTCCATTATTACAAATGGGTTTGCAGTTATGTATATCATTGCGCAAAAGCTTGTATGGAAGTCTAATGAGGACGGATATTTAGTAGGCTCTAGAGGATCAGTTGGGTCTTCTTTTGCTGCAACTATGGCAGGGATTACTGAGGTGAATCCTCTTTCTGCCCATTATTTGTGTGTAAAATGTAAGTATGTTGATTTTGATTCAGAAGAAGTGAAAAAACATGCAGGTAATTCTGGATGTGATTTACCAGATAGCAAGTGTCCTGTGTGTGGGGAAGTGCTTGCCAAGGAAGGCCACGATATTCCTTTTGAAACCTTCTTAGGTTTTGAAGGAGATAAAGAACCGGATATTGACTTGAATTTTTCTGGAGAATATCAAAGTAAAGCCCATGAATTTACTGAAGCACTATTTGGTTCAGGACATGTGTTTAGAGCGGGTACGATAGGAACACTAGCTGAGAAAACAGCCTTTGGTTTTGTGAAAAAGTATTATGACGAGCGAAATATTGAAGTAAATAAGGCTGAAATAAATAGATTAGTGGAAGGCTGTACTGGTGTTAGAAGAACAACAGGACAGCATCCAGGTGGGATTATCGTTGTTCCTAAGGAGCAAGAAATATATAAATTTACACCGGTACAAAGACCAGCAAATGATATGACTTCTACAATTACTACAACTCATTTTGATTATCACTCCATTGACCATAATCTATTGAAGCTAGATATATTAGGTCATGACGATCCAACAATTATCAAAATGTTAGAAGATATCACTGGAGTTGATGCTAGAACAATACCACTTGATGAGCCTAAGGTTATGTCCTTGTTCAACTCAACAGAAGCACTAGGCATTACACCCAATAGAATTGGCGGATGTACATTAGGTTGTTTAGGGGTACCTGAATTTGGTACAGATTTCGTTATGCAGATGCTAATAGATACCAAACCTAAGTCTTTTTCTGACTTAGCAAGAATATCCGGATTATCTCATGGTACAGATGTATGGTTAAACAATGCCCATGATATCATTAAGGAAGGGAAAGCGAATATATCAGAGGTTATTTCAACAAGAGATGATATCATGACCTATTTAATCAATCAAGGTGTTGAAAAGGGGTTATCCTTTACGATCATGGAAAGTGTTCGAAGAGGTAAAGGATTAAAGGAAGAATGGATTGAAACCATGAAAGAAAATGGAGTTCCGGATTGGTACATTTGGTCTTGTAATCAAATTAAATATATGTTCCCAAAAGCACATGCCGTTGCATACGTTATGATGGCTTATAGAATTGCCTACTTTAAGGTATATTATCCAATTGCATATTACACAGCATTTTATAGTATCAGGGCTTCCAATTTTGATTATGAAATGATGTGTAGAGGTAAGGAACAATTAGAAGAGCATTTAAAGGATTTAAAAGATAGAGATAACCTGCCAGATCAAGCACTCAATAAGTTAACTAAAAAAGAAAAAGATATGATTAAGGATATGAGAATTGTACAAGAAATGTATGCAAGAGGAATTGACTTCATGCCTATAGATTTATACAAAGTAGATGCTACAAGGTTTCAAATATTCTCTGGTAGAATTATGCCTTCCTTAAGTGCAATCGAAGGTCTTGGTGACAAGGCAGCAATAAATATTATCGAAGCAAGAAAAGATGGTGCTTTCGTATCGGTAGAAGACTTAAGAGAACGAACAAAGTTAACAAAAACAGTACTTGAAGTTATGAAACAGAATGGTATTCTTGAGGGCATGTCAGATACGAATCAAATGAGTCTGTTTTAGTATTGCAAATTCTTTACTTTGAAGTTTATCTAGGTTAAACTATACATAAGTTGAATGTTCTTAAAATGAAAAAATGAAAAGTATACTATATAAAGGGGTTAAATACCATGCAAAAAGTAGATTTGTTTACAGATGGCGCATGTAGAGGAAATCCAGGCCCAGGAGGCTATGGTGTTGTCTTAGAGTATTTAGACAATAGTGGTGAAAAATATAGGAAAGAATTAAGTGAAGGCTATATAAATACCACGAACAATCGAATGGAGCTTATGGCGGTTCTAAAAGGTCTAGGGGCATTTTCAAAGCCTTGTGAGATTAAAATATATACGGACTCACAGTATATTGTAAATGCGTTTAATCAAGGCTGGCTAAATAGTTGGATCTTAAATAACTGGAAAAGAGGAAAAAAGAAAGAGCCAGTTAAAAATGAAGATTTATGGAAACAAATCATTGAGAAATTAAATGGTCATAAAGTAGAATGGATATGGGTTAAAGGACATAATGGACATCCACAAAATGAGCGCTGTGATGTATTGGCTACGATTGCAGCAGATGGTGAAAACCTGATAGATGATATTGGATTTGAAGCATAATAAATATTCGGGAGGTAATAAAAAATGAGAAACAATGGGTTTATGGTTAGAAAAAGCGGTGTAAAGGATGGGAATTATTATATTGATTTTGAAGGAGAATATATCCCGGAAAATATTAAGAAGTTGACTGGAATAGATTCTATTACGGATATTTATAAAAACAACAAAGGTGAGTATGATGAAGAGCATGATGTTTATTACTTCCCTTCAGTAGATAATGCAGAGAATGCAATCAACGATTTGGTAAAACTCTTAAGAAAATCAGATCATGTTAGAAAAGTAGAATTAACTGAAAGTGAAATTGAATATATCCGCAGGGCACTTATCAATGAGGATTCAAATGTTATTTTTACAAAGAATAAAATCCGAGAATCCATTTTTGACAAGTTGAATAGATAAAACGATCATAATGGCAAAGTAGTATTATAAAGATGTTAGTTGATTTACTTTGGAAATATAAGAAATCATCACTTTCTTGATGCATCGCTTTAATGCATAAATGACAGAAAGTCAATTATAACTTGCATTTTAGCCGGTTTTAGTGTAAAATAGCCCCATAATAAAACCATTAGAAGGAGAATAATAATGAGAAAAATACTAGCACTTATATTAGCAATGGCTCTTGTTTTTTCTTTGTCTGCATGTTCCAAAGACGCAGAAAAAGATGATGTAGCAGAAAATGACACAGTAGCAGAGGATACAGTGAAAAGCAACGTTCTTAGAGTAGGGGTAGATGATACATATCCACCGATGGAATTCAGAAATGAAAGCAATGAACTGATTGGTTTTGATGTTGATTTTGCAAAAGCTTTAGCCACTGAGTTAGGGATGGAAATTGAATTTGTACCGATTGCTTGGGACGGAATATTTTTAGGACTTGGTGCAGACAAATATGATTGTATTATATCATCGACTAGTATTACAACTGAGAGAATGGAAAATTATGGATTTTCAAAACCATATTTATCAAATGGACAAGTAATTGTAGTTACACCTGGTAACGAAACGATAAAATCCACAGAGGATTTAGCAGGAAAAAACGTTGGTGTTCAAATCGAAACTACTGCTGATATTGCAGCTGAAAAGCAAAACGCTTTAACTCCATTTGAGCTTACTAAGTATGATACAATTATGGATACATTTTTAGATTTAGAAGCTGGTAGATTAGATTGTGTTGTAGTTGATTATGCTGTAGCTCTTGAATATGCAACACAAAATCCAGAAGGTTATTTAATTACTACTGCACAATTAACGAACGAGCCTATAGCAGTTTGTATGAATAAAGAAGATACAGAATTAATAGAAAAAGTAAATACAGGAATTACTTCACTGCAAGAAGCTGGAAAAATGAAGGAATTATCCAATACCTGGTTTGGGGATGATTATACTTCCAATATTGATGAAGAATTAAGATAGTTTTATATCTCGCTTACATTAAAACATTAATGTAAGCGAGCTTTAGTTCTTTTGGTGTATTTATGTGAAATCATTTAATAAAGCTTATATTGTATAAATAAAATGCTTATAGAGTTTTATTAAGGGATTATCATTTGGAGAGTCGTTAATATATAAAGCAGCCCATGTATTACTATAATCTAAAAGGGGAAATGTGATAAATGACTAAAATACAAGCATTGGAGTTATTTAAAGGATCTATAACCACAATTGAACTTACTATTCTAGCAGTAGTAATTGGTTTGTTTTTTGGTATGTTTTTAGCTCTGGGAAGAATTTCTAGAAATAAAATAATGAATGGAATTTGTTGGATATATATTTGGATTTTTAGAGGAACACCTTTACTACTACAAATTTATGTCATATATTTTGCCCTTCCAAGTATTGGCATTAAATTTGATGCTTTTCCTGCCGCTATTGTTGCTTTAAGTCTTAATTCAGCAGCCTACCTAGCTGAAATTATCAGAGCGGCGATTCAGTCAATAGATAAAGGACAAATGGAAGCCTCAAAAGCGTTAGGAATGAGTTACTATCAAGCTATGTTTAAAATAATCATTCCTCAATCGTATAGGAGATTGATTCCACCAGTAGGAAACGAAGCGATTATGCTATTAAAAGATTCTTCATTAGTATCCGTAATGGGTATGACAGAATTACTTCGTAGTTCAAAGCTTATGGCAAATGCGAGCCGTGAAATGTATTTCTATTTCATTGCTGGTGCTATTTATCTTTTCTTTACTACAATATTTACTATAATCTTCCAAAAACTAGAACAGAAATATTCTGTTTATGAATAGAGGTGTCTACTATGATGATAGAATATAAAAATATATATAAATCCTTTGGTAAGCTAGAGGTATTAAAGGGAATAGATTTGAGTATAGATACTAGCGAAGTTGTCTGCGTAATTGGACCAAGTGGTTCTGGAAAAAGTACCCTTCTAAGGTGTTTGAATCATCTTGAACGTATTACGACAGGTGAAATATATGTAGATGGTGAATTGATTGATTCAAATGATGGTCATGTTCAATTAAAGTTACCACATAAAAAAATGGCCGAGGTGTGTTCTGAGTTAGGAATGGTTTTTCAAAGATTTAATTTATTTCCACATTTAACAGTGCTTGAAAATGTTATGTGTGCCCCCATACATGTGAAAAAAGAGTCAAAGAAGGAAGTAAAAGAATATGCCCTTCAACTTTTGGAAATGGTAGGGTTATCAGCTAAAATGGATGAGTATCCATCAAGACTATCAGGTGGTCAGCAACAAAGAGTAGCAATTGCAAGAGCACTAGCAATGAAGCCTAAAATTATGTTATTTGATGAGCCTACCTCAGCCCTTGATCCAGAACTTGTTGGTGAGGTTTTAGAAGTAATGAAGAAGCTTGCAGCAGATGGAATGACAATGATCGTTGTTACACATGAAATGGGTTTTGCTCAAGAAGTGGGAACGAGATTGATTTTCATGGATGATGGTGTTATTATTGAAGATACTAAGCCTAAGGAATTTTTTGAGAATCCAAAAAGTGAGCGTGCTAGAGCTTTTCTTAGGAAGATACTTTAAATAATTTTGTAATTATTGTATGTTAATTGGGAAAATGGTATAATGTTACTCAAACAAATGAAGAAGTAAGGGAGAAGTTATTATGCAGTATTTAAAAAGATTACTTTCACTACTATTGTTGGTGTCATTAGCTTTGATTAATAACTGGGTAAGACCTAATGTAAGTACAAGTTTTTCAGTGCATACAATACTTTATTGTGTGATTAATATTTTACTTGTTTTAGGGATAATTGTAGCGTACAATTTATCCAAGCACGTAACTAAAAATATGATTGTCATCATAGTCGATTCAGTGATTTTGATTATGCTATTCATAATTTCTTTCCTGCCACAAATAGATATGGTTTTGGGCGATGTATTGAATAATCAGTTTAAGATATCACTCAAAGACATTAATTTTATTTATTATATGCAATTCATTTTTGGGTATTGGGCTATTACATACGTTATGATACTCAAAAACATTAATATAAAACGTGGAAATGTGATTAGTTCAATTAGATATATGGGTCCATAAATACTACGGATATTACACTCTCTTAGGGGGGTGTTTTTTTGTAAAGATAGTTTTGCATAAGCAAACATATTCTAGAGTAAAATAGTAAAAACTATTCTATTGGAAAACCTATGGAAAAAAATCTAATTAGATTATTTGTGCTCATATTTATGTTGGCTTTTTTAATTGATCGTGCGCTTATTAGCTTTTTCTATGTTGAAATACCTATCGAAAAAAAATCAGCACTTGTAAATTATGAAAAGTTTTGCAAGATGGATATCACAGGGGAAGCGCTCATAAATATTAAGTCTTTTTGTGAAAAAAACAAAATTGACTTTTCTACATATTTATCTTCATATATGGTTGAGCATGATTACAGTGTTGATGGTCTTGAAGGCGAGTTAAAAAGATTAGGTGATAGAAATACCCCAAACCTCGAATTAAAGCACTTATACCATATGGTATTTGCTGATATTGAATGCTTTCCTATACTTTGTGAGAATGAGGAAGATAAAAAAAGATATACTTATGTTGATTCTTATCTTGCAGAGAGAACTTATGGTGGAGACAGGAAGCATATGGGAACTGATATCATGGATAATGAAAATGAAAGTGGTTATTTTAAAATTGTAAGTATGACAGATGGAATTGTAGAAAATGTAGGATGGTTAGAGTTGGGTGGATATAGAATTGGCATCCGTTCAAATAGTGGTACATATTTTTATTATGCCCATTTAGCAGGGTATGTAGAAGGATTAAAGGAGGGAGATAACGTAGTTGCTGAACAATTACTTGGTTATATGGGAAGTACGGGGTATGGTGAGGAAGGAACCGATGATCAATTTGATGTACATTTGCATTTGGGCATTTGTCTAGTAGAAGAGGGAAAAGAGGAATTATGGGTAAATCCATTTTCTATTTTAAAAATGGTTGATACAAAATAAGGATAGATCCATTTTTAAATGTATCAAAATAAAAACAATTGTGATATAATATTTATGTATGCTTTTACAAGAAATTATGGAAGCTACATATATTATTGGGTGTATAGGAGATTGGTGAATGGAAATACAGATGTGGAGAGAAATACTTATTCCGTACCAACAAGCAGTTAGTGAGCTAGAAGTTAAATTTTCGAGTATTGTAAATGAAAATATTAAGCTTGGTAAGCATTCCCCGATTGAACTTGTAACGGGAAGAGTAAAGAAAATTGCAAGTATTTTAGAAAAGATGAACAAAAAAAACATTCCACTTAGTAGGATTGAAGAAGAAATTGAAGATATAGCAGGTATTAGAATTATTTGTCAATTTGTTGAAGACATCGATATTGTTGTTGACCTTATAAGAAGCCGTAGTGACCTTGAAATTAAGTATGAAAAGGATTATATTTCTAATTCAAAAGAAAGTGGATATAAGAGCTATCATATTATTGTTTATTACGAGGTACATACAGCACTTGGTAAGAAAAGAATCCAAGCAGAAATTCAAATTAGAACACTCGCTATGAATTTTTGGGCAACGATTGAACATTCGTTGAAATACAAATACAAAAGGAATATTCCAATTAACATTAAGGAAAGACTTATCCAAGCCGCTGAAGCAGCGCATAAGTTAGATCAAGAGATGTCAAAAATTCGCAGTGAAATATTAGACGCTCAAGATACCTTTCAATATAAGTCGAGTGTGATAGCTGATATTTTGAACAACATTCAAAATATTAGCAAGGTGAGCAATAATAGCAATGAAATTCACTTGATCCAAGAAGAATTCTATAAGCTTTGGGAAGAAGGAAGCTTAGAAAATCTTGTGGTTTTTAGTAAGAAATTAGATATTATTGCTGAGAAGCATAAGGTACAGTGTTTAAACTACTAATTACTACATAGATTGGGATTGGTGACTATTTTGATTTATGCAATTGGGGATTTACACCTGGGTTTTTCCACGAATAAGGAAATGGATGTTTTTGGAAAGCATTGGGTTAAACATTATGAAAAAATTAAAAAAAGTTGGATTTCATCAGTAAAAGACAATGACTTAGTACTTATTGCTGGAGATACTTCATGGGCAATGTCCCTTGATGAAGCGAAAGTTGATATTGATTTCTTAAAGGAGCTTCCTGGTAGGAAGCTTTTAGTAAGAGGAAATCATGATTATTGGTGGCAATCCTTAACAAAAATGAAAAAGCAGTATATAGATACGAATATAAGCTTTTTGCAAAATGATAGCTTTGTTTATGAAGATATCGTTATCTGTGGCACAAGAGGTTGGGTATGCCCATGCGATAAGGGATATACGTTTGAAGACGAAAAAATATATATTAGAGAAATACAAAGATTAAAGCTTTCATTAGATCAGGATAGAGGTAATCATAATAAAATAGTTATGATGCACTATCCTCCAATGAATGAACAATTAGAACCCTCTGGATTTACTTCTCTTTTTCAGGAGTATGGTATCAAGAAAGTAATATATGGACATGTTCATGGAGAAGAAAGCTTTAAGTGTGCTCCCCAGGGAGTAATTGATGGAGTTGATTATCAATTAGTATCTGCTGATTTTTTGAACTTTCAGTTGTATTTACTCGAGTTGTAAATATTTCATAATATCTATAACATCTCAATGGTCAAATCAAACATGCCTGAAATGATAATATTATTGTTATAATGAAAGGACATTCAATGACACTTCCAGAACAGTATAAAAACAAAATGAAGACTTTACTTGAAGATAATTATGAGGCCTACATAGCCTCATTCGATAAAGTGCATTATCAAGGTTTAAGAAGTAACGATATTAAAATAGATCCAAGTACCTTTTTAAAAATTGCACCCTTTCAGCTTGAACCAATTGTATGGGCAGATAATGGGTTTTATTATTCTAATGAAGAAAAGCCTGCAAAGCATCCTTATTATCATGCAGGTTTATTTTATATTCAAGAGCCTAGTGCTATGGTTCCTGCCTCAATATTACCGATTCAAAAAGGAGATAAGGTATTGGATTTATGTGCTGCTCCAGGGGGAAAGAGTACCCAAATTGGTGCAAGACTTGGTAATACTGGATTATTGGTAAGCAACGATATTAGTCCTTCAAGAGCGAAAGCAATCGTAAAAAATATTGAACTTTTTGGTATAAGAAATGCAATCGTTTTAAGTGAAGCACCTGATAAGCTAGTTGGATATTTTGAAGGTTTTTTTGATAAAGTTCTAGTGGATGCTCCTTGTTCAGGTGAGGGTATGTTTAGAAAGGATTCATCTATGGTAAAAAACTGGCTCGAATACGGAGTATCCTATTATGAAGCTATTCAAAAGGAAATTCTTCCTTCGGCGGCTAAGATGCTAAAGCCAAATGGATATATGGCATATTCTACATGTACTTTTTCAAGTGAAGAAAATGAAAAAATGATAGAATGGTTTTTGAATACCAATTCCAATTTTGAACTAGTGGATATTGAGTCTATAGATGGTTTTGAAAATGGTAGAGAAGGTCTTACACAAACAAAAAGGCTGTGGCCTCATAAAATTAAAGGTGAAGGACACTTTGTAGCCTTACTTCATAAAATAGATGATAACCCAACTAGTAAATATAGACCCTTTTCCTTTGAAAAAACAAATGAGAAGCAACTTTCTTCTTATTTAGATTTTGAAAAGGATGTTTTGAGTTGTACATTAGATAAGAATAGAATGATTATTATCCAGGACAAACTTTATCTCTTGCCGGAGCATACTCCGGATTTAAAAGGTCTTAGAATTCAAAGGAGTGGGTGGTATTTAGGAGAGTTTAAAAATTATCGATTTGAACCTTCACAAGCATTTGCAAGTGGACTTTATTTTGAAGAGATAAAAAAATTGATTACTATACCTGTTGTTGACCATAATGTGATAAAATATCTTAAAGGAGAGTCTTTGAATCTTGATGCTCCTGAAGGTTATAATATGGTTTGTGTAGACGATTACCCACTTGGTTGGGCTAAAAAAACAGGAAACATATTAAAAAATAAATATTGTGCAGGTTGGAGATGGCAATAATTATTAAAATGAAAGGAGACAATATGTTAAAAAATATTGAAGCAGTATTATTTGATTTAGACGGAACTTTAATCGATTCCATGTGGTTATGGAAAACGATAGATATAGAATATTTGAAAAAATTTGACATTGAATTTCCAGATGATTTCCAAGATGAAATTGAAGGTATGAGCTTTACAGAAACAGCACAGTTTTTTAAAGAACGCTTTAACTTGCCAGTCGAAGTGGATTCAATTAAGCAAGATTGGAATGAAATGGCAGGTGAGTATTATAGAAATAGAGTGCCTTTAAAGGAATGTGTCCAAGAATTTTTGGAGTATCTTCTTAAAAACGAATATAAAATAGGTATTGGTTCTAGTAATTCAATAGAGCTTGTGGGAATGATTGTAGATAAATTTAGCTTAAGAGGGCATTTTGGCTCTATTAGAACAAGCTGTGAAGTGAATAAAGGAAAGCCACATCCAGATATTTATTTGAAGGTGGCGCAGGACTTAGGTGTTAAACCAGAAAATTGCCTTGTTTTTGAAGACGTACCTGCTGGAATTATGGCTGCAAAAAATGCTGGAATGAAGGTATGTGCTATATATGATGATTTTTCTAAAAATATTATAGATGAAATTAAAGCTTTAGCAGATTACTTTATTGATGGCTACACTGACATATTAAAGATTATTGAGGATGATAATAATGAAAAAGTTTTTGCCAATTAGTATTGAAGATATAAAAGAACGTGGATGGGATAGACCAGATTTTGTTTTTGTAACAGGGGATGCATATGTTGATCACCCTTCCTTTGGAGTAGCCATTATTAGTAGAGTGTTAGAAAGTTTTGGTTATAAGGTGGCAATTCTAGCACAGCCAAACTGGAAGGATACAGAAGATATTCAAAAGTTTGGAGAACCTAGGTTGGGATTTTTAGTTACTGCAGGAAACATTGATTCAATGGTGAATCATTATACAGTAGCAAAGAAAAAAAGAACAAACGATGCATATACACCTGGTGGAGAAGCAGGCAAAAGACCAGATCATGCTACGGTAGTATATTGCAACTTAATAAGACAGGTTTACAAGGATACGCCAATTATTATAGGTGGAATAGAAGCAAGCTTAAGAAGAATGGCTCATTATGATTATTGGAGCGATTCAGTAAAAAGATCCATACTGCTTGATTCGCAAGCAGATTTGCTCTTATATGGAATGGGAGAGAAAAGTATAGTAGAAGTTGCCGAGGCTCTTTCTTCAGGAATTTCAGTTCAAGATATTACCTATATTGCTGGAACTGTTTATAAAACGAGTTCATTAGAGAGTCTATATGATTATATTGTATTGCCTACTTATAACGATATAAAAGGTGATAAAAAGAAATTTGCTAATAGCTTTAAAATTCAATATGAGAATACGGATTTTGCTACTGGTAAAGTACTGGTTGAAGGCTATGGCGATAAACTATTTGTTGTGCAAAATACTGCACAAAATCCATTAACTCAACCAGAGTTAGACAATGTATATGCCCTTGATTATATGAGAGACTATCATCCTATATATGAAGAACAAGGTGGCATAGCAGCTATTGAGGAAGTTAAATATAGCTTAATTAGCAATCGTGGGTGCTTTGGAGGCTGTAACTTTTGTGCACTTACTTTTCATCAAGGAAGAGTGCTTCAGAGCAGAAGCCATAAGTCTATTGTTACAGAAGCTGAGCAATTTATTTGGGATAAGGATTTCAAAGGCTATATCCATGATGTTGGAGGTCCAACGGCCAACTTTAGACACACCTCCTGCGAGAAGCAAATGGAGTCAGGTGTATGTAAGAACAAGCAATGTCTATTCCCAGAACCATGTAAAAATTTAAAAGTGGATCATAGCGATTATCTTAAATTACTCACTGAACTTAGAGGCTTATCTAATGTGAAAAAGGTGTTTGTTAGATCAGGCATTCGTTTTGATTATTTAATTCAAGACAAAGACGATCGTTTTTTTAATGAGCTATGTAAACATCATATTAGCGGTCAATTAAAGGTAGCTCCAGAGCACGTATCAAATAAAGTGTTAAATCATATGGGTAAACCAGAACATAAGGTCTATGAGCGATTTGTGAAAAAATACAAACAAATTAATGATACATTAGGAATGAAACAATTTTTAGTTCCTTATTTAATGTCAAGTCATCCAGGTTCTGATTTGAATTGTGCCATTGAACTTGCGTTGTACCTTAGAGACATTGGACATATACCTCAACAGGTTCAGGATTTTTATCCAACACCTTCTACCATTTCTACGTGTATGTATTATACCGAACGAGATCCATTAACGATGCAAAAGATTTATGTGCCAAAATCATCACATGATAAAGCAATGCAAAGAGCACTTATTCAATATAAAAATCCAAAGAATTATCATTTAGTTCATGAAGCACTGACTAAAGCTGGTCGTGAAGATTTGATTGGTTTTGATAAGAAATGCTTAATTCGACCACAAACAGGTGGAAGAGGTAAGTTTAATGCTTCAAATGCAGCACAAGGTTCTTCATTTAAGAAAAATGATGAACCAGTGATTCATTATAAGAAAAGAACGATTAGGAACGTCCACAAAAAGAAAAGCTAAATATAAAATATGAATAAACAATGATTGATTGGAGGCTTTTTATATGAAAAACATTGCAGTCATTACAGGTGCTTCTTCAGGTATGGGAAAGAAATTTGTTGAAACCATATGCGAAAGCCAACAAACTTTTGATGAAATATGGTTGGTTGCTAGAAGACGTGAACCAATGGAAAAATTAGCAAACCAGTATCAAGAATATAAATTCAAAATTCTCCCACTTGATTTAGCTTCTAAAGATGTTTACGCTACGTATGAAGATGAATTGAAGAAAGAAGATGCTAATATTAATCTGCTTATTAACAATGCAGGCCTGGGAAAAACGGGTGCTTTTCATAGGGTTGACCTGGAGTATTATATGAACATGATCGAGGTTAATATTAAAGCACTTACTGCTTTTACACATATTAGTTTAAAGTATATGAAAAAGGGTAGCAAAATAGTCAATATGGCATCTATTGCTGGATTTGCACCACAACCTTACTTTAATGTTTATGCTGCTTCAAAAGCGTATGTGATTAGCTTTTCAAGAGCTCTACGATTTGAATTAAAAGAAAGAGGCATTAAAGTGCTTACGGTATGTCCCGGCCCTGTTGATACGGAATTTTTGGATGTTTCAGGTCCAGTTAATTCATTGAAGAAAGGATTTTTTGAAGAAGCAGATGCTGTTGTTAAAAAAGCCTTAAGAGATTTGAATAGAGGAAAAGAAATTTCTATTTGTGGCTATAAAATGAAGACATTAAGCGTTTTTATGAAGATTTTGCCTCATCATATAATCATGAGGTTTATGAAAGAATAAAAATTTTGTTTTGTATGCTGATAGCATACCAAAAAATACATTTAACCTGTTAAGATAGTTTGTGTAGCGTAATTTTAACCGAATGCGGAGGTTTTGTAACATTGACGAGCAGCAGGGTAGTTATCAAAGTTTTTAGTACACCGTTTCATAAAAGTTGAAAGGTTAATTGAAAAAAACTGTTGACACAGAACAAGGGTTCGTATATAATAAATACAAACAGGCGTTCGAATAATTCGAGAAGGGGGCACCTAGGATATCTAGGTACATAATCATGAAGGAAGATAAAACTCAGGCTTTAACAGCTGCCATAGCGCAGATTGAAAGGACTTACGGAAAAGGTTCAATTATGAAATTAGGAGACTCAGGTAATCATTTCAATGTTGAAACAGTGCCTACAGGCTCTATTAGCTTAGATATTGCTTTAGGTGCTGGAGGTCTTCCAAGAGGAAGAATTGTTGAAATATATGGACCTGAATCAAGTGGTAAGACAACAGTTGCATTACATATGCTTGCAGAAATTCAGAAACTAGGTGGAATAGCCGGCTTCGTTGATGCAGAACATGCGCTTGATCCAGTTTATGCTAAAAAAATTGGTGTTGATATCGATAATTTATATATCTCTCAACCAGACAACGGAGAGCAAGCATTAGAGATTACAGAAACAATGGTGAGATCAGGAGCAATAGATATTGTTATTGTTGACTCTGTTGCAGCCTTGGTACCTAGAGCTGAAATTGAAGGTGATATGGGTGATTCTCATATGGGATTACAAGCAAGACTTATGTCCCAAGCACTTAGAAAATTAACAGGTATCATTAATAAGTCCAATTGTATCGTTATATTTATTAACCAGTTACGTGAAAAGGTAGGGGTTATGTTTGGTAGCCCAGAGACAACTACTGGTGGACGTGCCTTGAAATTTTATGCTTCAATAAGATTAGATGTAAGACGTATAGAAACCTTAAAGCAAAATTCAGAAATGATTGGTAATAGAGTAAAGGTTAAGGTAGCTAAGAATAAAATTGCGCCACCTTTTAAAGAAGCAGAATTTGATATTATGTTTGGAGAAGGTATTTCTAGAGAAGGAGATATTCTGGATTTAGCAGCAAAAAACGAAATAGTTCAAAAAAGTGGTGCTTGGTTTTCTTTTAAAGAAACTAGATTAGGTCAAGGAAGAGAAAATACCAAGGAATATTTAAAAAACAACCCTGAATTATTAAGCGAAATTGAGAAGCTCGTTAGAGATTTTTTTGGGCTTGAGACAAAGTCTTCACTCCAAACTAGAGGTTCAGGAGAAGAAACTACGGTAAAAGCTAAGAAAGAAAAATAATGTGTATGAGTAGCTAGGGGTGTGAATCCCTAGCTTTTTTGATCCAGTAGGAAAGTTCTACTTTCCACGAAGCATAGAACAAAGCGTTAGATAGCATAAATTATTACGTAACGCGCTGAGCTTTGTTCTTTACTAGGAAAGTTCTGCATAAGTAATTTGAAAAGCGACAGAGATGAAACGAGGATTTTTAACTCGGCGCAGCCGATTTTCTTGTATATAGAAAAGTTTTGTATAAGCAGTTGAAAAAAGAGATAGATAGGTAACAAGGCTTTTAGCTCATTGCAGCCTTAAATTCCACGATTGGATGTGAGCCATTGAAGATAACTAGACTTGATAAGGATAACAAGAAATTTAGAGTTTATATAGACGAGGAATATGCATTTTGCCTATTTTATAAAGAATTGAAAAGATTCAATATTGAAATAGAAGGTGAAATAACAGAAGATTGCCTTGAGAGGATTCATCAAGAAGTAATTATCAAAAGAGGAATACAGTATATTTATCATCTGTTAGCTAAAAAAGCATATACATATTATGAATTAGAACAAAAAATGCAAAAGGCTGGTTATATAAATGTCATAATAGAGACAGTACTCGACAAATTTTTAGTGAAGGGGTTTATCGATGATCTAAGTTATGCAAAAAGATATATTGAAAGCCATCATAGAAATAAAAGCAATACTCAGATGATATACAACTTAAAAAACAAAGGTATCAAAATGAATACTATACAAATAGCGTTAGAAGAATTAGGTTTAGATGAAGTTGAAGCTGCTAAAAAGGTTATATTAAGAAGATTAAAAGGAAATGAAGAATTAACCTCTTTAGAACAAAATAAGCTTTTTAAATACATGTTAAATAAAGGCTATAAGATGGACACAATTAAATCAGTACTACGCTCTTTGAACAAAAAAAAAGGCGAATAATTGGTTATTATGTCAAGTTTTTTAAAAAACCTCATATATGGCTTGACATAATATTTAAAAAAGTATAAAATTTATATGTTGTGTTATATAAATATGTACAATGAAAATTAAATAAAGAGGAGGTGTTATCAATGCCAACACCAATAGCTATAATTATGTCTATACCAGCACCAGTAGCTATTCTACTTGTTGCCGCTGTAATTATATTTCCTGTGATTGGTTTTTTTACTGGGATTGCCTATAGAAAGAAAGTGTCAGAAGCTCAATATGGATCTGCCGAACAAAAGGCTAGAAAAATAGTTGACGATGCGATTAAAGAAGGCGAAAACATTAAAAAAGAAGCTCGCTTTGAGATAAAAGAAGAGATTTTTAAAACTCGTAATGATGTTGAAAAAGAGCTTAAAGAGCGCAGAAATGAAATGCAACGACTTGAAAGAAGAATACTTCAAAAAGAGGAAGCTATTGATAAAAAAACAGAATCACTTGAAAAGAAAGAGAGTCAATTGATTTTGAAAGAACAAACCCTAAATCAAGACAAAGAAAATGTTGAGCAATTGAAACAGCAACACCTATCAGAACTTGAAAAAATTTCTGGTCTCACCTCTGAACAAGCAAAGGAATACCTTTTAAAATTAGTCGAAGAAGATGTTAAACATGAAACAGCAGTAATGATTAAAGAAATAGAACAAAAAGCTAAGGAAGAAGCCAATAAACGCGCAAGAGAAGTATTGTGTATTGCTATACAAAAATGCGCAGCAGACCATGTTGCTGAAACAACAGTATCTGTAGTTTCTCTCCCTAACGATGAAATGAAGGGAAGAATCATTGGTAGAGAAGGTCGAAATATTCGTACCTTAGAAACACTAACGGGAATTGATTTAATTATTGATGACACTCCAGAAGCCGTAATTTTATCTGGATTTGATCCAGTTAGAAGAGAAGTAGCAAGGATAGCTTTAGAAAAACTTATTGTAGATGGCAGAATTCATCCTGCTCGAATTGAAGAAATGGTAGAAAAAGCTAAACGCGAAGTAGAACAAATGATTCGCGAAGAAGGTGAAAACGCTACATTTGATACGGGAGTTCATGGTCTTCATTCTGAACTTATTAGACTACTAGGAAAAATGAAGTTTAGAACTAGTTATGGTCAAAATGTATTAAAACATTCAATCGAAGTATCATTGTTAAGTGGATTGATCGCTGGAGAAATCGGCGTAGATGTTCGCATGGCAAAACGTGCAGGTCTGTTACATGACATTGGTAAAGCAGTGGATCATGAAATGGAAGGATCACATATATCAATAGGAGCTGAATTGTGTAGAAAGCATAAGGAATCTCCAATTATTATCAATGCAGTTGAAGCACATCATGGCGATGTAGAGCCAACTTCACTTATTGCAATCATAGTTCAAGCAGCAGATTCTATTTCAGCAGCTAGACCAGGTGCAAGAAGAGAAACGTTAGAAACTTATATTCAAAGACTGCATAAACTAGAAGAAATTGCCGACCAATTTAAAGGTGTAGAAAAATCATTTGCTATTCAAGCAGGTAGAGAAATTAGAATTATGGTAATACCAGATCAAACAAGTGATGAAGAAACGGTATTATTAGCGAGGGATGTTGCTAAACAGATTGAAAATGAACTGGAATATCCAGGGCAAATAAAAGTTAACGTAATTAGAGAAACTAGAGCAATAGAATATGCAAAATAAAAAATGGCGTGATATGCTAAATATCACGCTTTTTTAATTGTGTATGACCAATGTTTTTGATAAAAATATTTTTAAATCTTGCATATGAAGGTCTATTATCTTCATAATACGTGCAATAATTACTAATTAGTGAATAAAAGAAAAATTAAACTTGCAAAACAATAGCTATTATATTACAATAACAGTATATTATTAAGGATGGTGGAACTATGAATTTATCTAACAAAGCAAAACAAATTAAACCTTCATCTACATTGGCAATTACTGCTAAAGCCAATCAGATGAAAACAGAAGGTATTGATGTAGTTGGTTTTGGAGCTGGCGAACCTGATTTCGATACTCCTAACCATATAAAAGAAGCTGCCATCGCAGCAATTCATGCTGGCTTCACAAAATATACACCGGTAGCGGGAACAGTAGAATTAAAAACTGCTATCTGTAAAAAATTTAAAGAAGACAATGGTCTCGAATATAAACCAAGTCAGATCGTTGTAAGCAATGGTGCAAAGCATTCACTAACGAACGCGTTTATGGCTATTTTAAATGCTGGTGATGAAGTAATTATTCCAGCACCATTTTGGTTAAGTTATCCAGATATGGTTGCATTAGCTGATGGTGTTCCAGTAATCATTAAGACAACAGAAGAAACAAACTATAAACTAACATTAGAACAATTGCAAAATGCTTTAACTTCAAAAACAAAAGCGATTATTGTTAATAGTCCAAGCAATCCTACAGGAATGGTTTATTCCAAAGAAGAGCTTCAAATGATTGCTGATTTTGCTGTGGAAAATGATATTTTAGTTATTTCAGATGAAATATATGAGAAGTTACTTTATGATGATGAAAAGCATTACAGTATTGCTCAGCTGGGTGAAGAAATATTTAAGCGTACAATCGTAGTGAATGGTGTATCAAAAAGCTATTCCATGACTGGATGGAGAATTGGATATACTGCTTCTACAGAAGAAATTGCAAAGCTTATGTCAAATATTCAAAGCCACGCGGCTTCAAACCCTAATTCCATTGCACAGAAAGCTGCGGTTGCTGCAATAGCAGGTCCACAAGAATGTGTTGAGGTAATGCGAGTAGAGTTCGATACGAGAAGAGAATATATGGTAGAACGTGTCAATGCAATGCCGGGTATTTCTTGTAAAGTTCCGAAGGGTGCATTTTATGTGTTCATTAATGTATCTTCGGTATTTGGTAAATCCTACAATGGAACTGTAATTAATTCTGCAAGTGATTTTGCAGCATGTATTCTTGAAGGTCAAGTAGCAGTAATTCCATGTGAGGATTTTGGGTTTGATACTCATATAAGAATATCCTATGCTATATCACTTGAAAGCATCAAAAAAGGCTTAGATCGATTAGAAACATTTGTTGAATCATTGGTATAAGAAACTTAATAAAATTAAGTAAGTGTGTGAAATTGCACCCTTTATGTTTACACTGTTGCATTGGTGTCAACACGAGGGTGCATTTCATATTATCCCACTTTTTATATTTACTTTTAATGTATTTATGCTATAATAAACTGTAATTAAATGTCAGTATGTGAATAAACCGTTTGAAAGGATGAATATAAATGAATAATGAAATTTATCAAACGCCATTAGGGGAAAGATATGCAAGTAAAGAAATGCTTTATCTTTTTTCACCTAATAAAAAGTTTAAAACTTGGAGAAAGCTGTGGATTGCACTTGCTGAAGCTGAAAAAAGCTTGGGCCTTGATATTAGTCAAGAGCAAATTGAAGAATTAAAGAAATATGCAAATGATATCAATTATGATGTTGCAAAAGCGAAAGAAAAGGAAGTACGACATGATGTTATGGCGCATATTCACGCATATGGAGAACAAGCTAAGTCTGCAAAACCAATCATTCATCTTGGAGCAACGAGTTGTTATGTTGGAGATAATACAGATGTTATAATCATGATTGAAGCTCTTGAGCTAATCAAAGAAAAAGTATTAAATGTAATGGATAAATTAGCAAGCTTTGCTATGGAATATAAAGATTTACCTACTCTTGGATTTACGCATTTTCAAGCTGCCCAACTTACTACAGTTGGCAAAAGAGCATGTTTATGGTTAGAAGATTTATGGATGGATTTCCAAGATATTGAGCATCAATTAAGCAAAAAGATGTTATTGGGTGTGAAAGGTACAACAGGAACGCAAGCGACATTTTTAACCTTGTTTGATGGAGATCATGATAAGGTTAAGCAATTAGATGACCTTGTTGCTGAAAAGTTTGGTTTCAAAGCGTCTTTTCCTGTTACCGGTCAAACGTATCCAAGAAAACTTGACTCACAAATGTTGAATGTACTTAGTGGTATTGCTCAATCAGCATATAAATTTAGCAATGATATTAGATTGCTTCAAAACCTTAAGGAAATTGAAGAACCATTTGAAAAAAGTCAAATCGGTTCATCTGCTATGGCCTACAAAAGAAATCCAATGAGAAGTGAGAGAATATCTTCTCTTGCAAGACACGTTATATGTAATGCACTAAATCCTGCAATTACTGCTTCGACACAATGGTTTGAAAGAACACTTGATGATAGTGCTAATAAACGATTGGCAATTCCAGAAGCGTTCTTAGCAGTTGATGCTATATTAGAAATATACATGAATGTTGTAGATGGCTTAGTAGTATATCCTAAGGTAATTAGACAGCGCATTATGAGCGAACTGCCATTTATGGCTACTGAAGTTATACTAATGGAAGGCGTTAGAAGAGGTGGAGATCGACAAGATTTACACGAGCGAATAAGAGTTCATTCAATGGAGGCTGGAAAACTTGTCAAAGAAGAAGGCTTACCAAATGACCTGATTTCTAGAATTTTGGCAGATGAAAATTTCAAAATGTCTGAAGAAGAGGTGCTCCTTATCCTTGAACCAGAAAACTTTATTGGTAGAGCACCTGAACAGGTTGAAGATTTCATAAAGGATTATATAAGAGAAATATTAGAAAACAATACGAATATCTTAGGAAAATCTGCAGAATTATCTGTGTAACCAATAACATGCATCCTATTTAAAGGGGGATTTCTCAAATGAAAAAAATTGGATTTATTGGTGTTGGAAATATGGGGTTGCCGATGATGAAGGGTGCAATTCAAGCTTTTGGTAATCAAGATATTTTATATACTGATGTGAATGAAGACAGATTAAGATATGTGGAAAATGTATTGAACATTCCTTATTTAACTTCAAATGAACAATGTATTGTTCAATCAGATATGATTGTTTTGGCTATTAAACCACAATTTTTAAAAGATGCCTTAGAAAAACTTAAGGGAAATAATCTGAATGATAAAATATTTATTTCAATAGCACCAGGAATCCACATTTCGAAAATCAAAGAGATTCTTGGTGAAGATATTAGAGTTGTTCGAGCAATGCCTAATACTCCGGCTATGGTATTGGCTGGTATGAGTGCAATTTGTTTTTCATCGGATCGCTATACAGATGATGATAGAGATTTTATATTTCAGTTTTTTAATTCCTTTGGTGAAACAGTAGAGCTTAACGAAAAACAATTGGATATGGTAGTTCCTGTTTCTGGAAGCTCACCGGCATATGTTTATATGTTAATTGAAGCAATGGCAGATGCAGGAGTTCTTTTTGGACTTCCACGAGATGTTGCTTATAAATTAGCGGCCCAATCGGTATATGGTTCGGCTAAAATGGTGCTTGAAACAGGAGAACATCCAGGTGCTTTAAAAGATGCGGTTTGCTCGCCAGGTGGCACTACAATTGAAGCCGTGAGTAGTTTAGAGCGTACAGGCTTCAGAAGTTCAATTATTGAGGCTATGAAGGTTTGTTATGAAAAGACACTCTCCTTTAGCAAGTAAATAGATCTTAAAATCTATGTAATAAAAAATTTATTGAAGAGGTGACGTTAATGGCTGATACAATTAAAAAGTTAAGTCAAACAGAGATATATAAGGGCGTTCGAGTTCATTTGGTAACAGAAAGAATTTTGTTGCCAAATGGTAAAGAAACCGATTGGGAATTGATTCTTCATCCAGGAGCAGCAGCAGTAGTACCAGTAGATGATGAAGGAAAAATTATCATGGTTAGGCAATATAGAAATGCATCCAATAGCTATACTTTAGAAATACCAGCGGGTGTTTTTGATTCACCTAATGAAGATCCTAAAGAATGTGCCGCGCGAGAGTTGGAAGAAGAAATAGGCTATAGCTCAAACAACATTGAATTTTTATTTAACTTTTATTCGGCTATAGGTATTTGTAATGAGATTATTAATGTTTTCGTTGCAAAAAATCTTATTCAAAGTAAACAAAATCTTGATGAAGATGAGTTTATAACATTGGAAAGATATACAGTGGATGAATTGGTTCAGATGATTATAAATGGTGAAATAAAAGATAATAAATCAATATCTTCGATATTATTATACAAAGAGAAATTTGGATTATAGGCGATAGCTTATAGTCCTTTTTTTAAGCAGGAGTATATTAACTAACAGGGGAACAACCATGTAAAGATTTGTTTGAATTATTGTTTTATTATTGTTGAAATGCAACTATTAAAATGGTAAAATTAGGATGTTATGATGTAAATTAGTTTTAATATTATGATAAAGGAGAAACGACACATGAAGAAGATTGTAACATTACTCTTATTAGTACTATCACTTGCTATGTTTACCTTTGTTGGTTGTTCTTTTGATGGCTTCGGTGACAAGGATAGCAAGGTTGAAAAAGACGAAGACGAAGATGAAGACGAAGATGAAGACGAAGATGAAGACGAAGATAATGAAGATGATGAAGATGAAGACGAGGACGACGAGGACGAGGACGAAGACACCAACAATGAAAGTAGTGCAACTGTAGAACCTTATGGGTTTACTGCTACCTTTGATCCAAATCTAGAACCAGAAGATACTGTAGATAGCTATAGCCCGTCTGATACAATGTACTATGTTGTAATAGCAGGAGGCTTCCCAGCAGGTAGTTCTATTCATCAAGTTTGGGAGTATTTAGAAGATGGAAGTATTGTTGAAGGTGATCTTAATATACCAACAGATGTTGTATACAATTATCTAGGATTTAATCTAACTCCAGATGGTGAACTTCCAATTGGAGAATATATTGTTACATTAACATGGACAGTTGATGGTGTTGATGGTAAATTGGTTTCTGATATCATAGAAGTTAAATAAAAATTACATAAAAGTAGCTTTCTAGAAACTAGAGAGCTGCTTTTTTTTGGAAATAAATTGTAATAAATCTATTTTTTTGCGCATATATTGGAATATCAATTAACGACAGGAGAAACAAATATGCTAAAGAAAATAAAGATCAATAAATTTACAGAAGTACAAATACAATTGTTTTTCTTTATGGTTTTTATATGTATTGGGGCTTTGTATGCTAATCTAAATGTAAGTAAGCATATGGATGATTATAATTTGATATTTGATTTTTTCAATAATAAAATGGCTAGTCCTATTATTGTCAAAACGGATCTCTTTGAGTTTCTTCTTGTTAGCAGAATGAAAATATTACTTGGCCTTTGGATTATTGGGTTTGTTTTATTTGCATCTTATATTGATTATATAATTAGTGGATTTTTTGGATTTAATTTTGGATTAATTTTATCTTCCGCATTAATTTATAATGGTTTTAACAGTTTTAATTTAATTATCGTTCTACTTCTTCCTCAATGTATTATTTATGCACCAATATTTATTTATATAACTTCAAAGAATGTGGAATTTTCAAAGGCACTATATAGAAATAGAAAAACAAGTAAATCTCTCAAATTGAGTGGACAACTATTATTTGAGTATTTCCTTGTACTAGTAATATGTTCTGTCTTTACATTAATAGGAATTACTCTCGAGGCTTATGTGAATCCTGATTTAATTAAATGGTATATTTCCATAAAAAGTTTTTAAAATTAATCGACTTTTTGGTAAATATGGATTATAATGGTGTTACATCTTTGCGAAAAGGAAAATATATCATGGAAAAATCTACTCAAGAATTTCTGGTTTATCTACAACATACAAAGGGTGCTTCTATCAATACAATACAATCATATAAGAGAGACTTGAAAAATTTAGTATGCTATTTAACTAAGAATAGTTTAAGAGATCTTAAAAAGATTACTTCAACGCAGTTAAATGCTTATTTTATCGAATTAGAAAAAGAGGGACGAGCTACTTCTACGATTTCAAGAAATGTTGCCTCAATTCATTCTTTTTTTCAGTTTTTGGTTAAAAGCGGTATGATTGATAATGATCCTAGCGAGGTAATTAGCGCACCCAAAATTGATAGGAAGATGCCAAAAACATTATCACTTGAAGAAGTTGATCTACTATTAAATCAACCTTTTGATACTGATAACAAAGGCATTCGTGATAAAGCAATGCTTGAACTCTTGTATGCAACAGGAATTCGTGTTTCAGAATTGATTAATCTTAAAGAAACTGATATAAATATTCCAATGGGCTACATCATATGCTCTGATAAAAATAACAATAAGGAACGAGTCATTCCTATGGGGAATGTCGCTCAATATGCCCTTAGTAATTATATTAAGACCTCTAGAGCAGCCATGGTTAAGAACCCAGAAGAAGAGATGTTATTTGTAAATTGCTTAGGTTCATCAATGAGTCGGCAAGGCTTTTGGAAAATCATTAAGAGCTATGCAAACAAAGCAAATATTAATAAGATCATTACACCACACATTTTGAGACATTCTTTTGCTAGTCATTTAGTAGAAAATGGTGCTGACCTTAGGTCGGTTCAAGAAATGCTAGGACATTCAGATATATCTACGACTCAAGTATATGCAAAAATGAATAATTATAAGTTAAAGGAAGTCTATGCTAGGGCACATCCTAGAGCTTAATATGCAAAAAGAGTATTTATATTAATATAGATGCTCTTTTTTAGCTTAACAATGCACCGTTTTAAAGTGTAACTACACCTATTTTAATGCATTCAATTTAACTAAATAGGAATACTTTTTATGAAAAATTTGGTATAATAAATTATGAAATGATTTTAAATTACTAAAGGAGGCAGCATTATGATTGATAGAGTAATATGGATAATTTTAGACAGTGTTGGAATTGGTGAGTTGCCAGATGCCGATCAATTTGGAGATGTAGGTAGTAATACCTTAGAAAATATTGCTAAGGCTACTAAGCTTGATTTGCCCAATTTGTATAAATTAGGATTAGGAAATATAGATGGTGTTGTACATTTAGGAAGAGTAGACAAACCAATTGGTATATATGGTAAGATGGCCGAGATATCCAATGGAAAGGATACTACGATTGGTCATTGGGAAATGTCAGGAGTATATTCTCCTCATCCTTTACCAACCTATCCAAATGGATTTCCAGATGAAATTATTACTCCATTTATTGAGCAAACTGGCAGGGAGATTCTTGCTAATAAGCCTGCATCAGGCACACAGATTCTTGAAGAGCTAGGCGAAGAACATATGAAGACGGGAAAGTTAATTGTTTATACATCTGCTGATAGTGTTTTCCAAATTGCAGCACATGAAGATGTTGTACCAATTGATGAATTATATAAATATTGTAGTATTGCTAGAGAATTACTTAAGAATGAACACGCTGTTGCGAGAGTAATTGCTAGACCATTTATCGGAGAGCCAGGAAGCTTCAAGAGAACTTCTAATCGTAGAGACTATTCTTTGCTGCCTCCTAATAAAACAATATTAGACTTGGTCAAGGAAAGTGGCAAGGATGTTATAGCTGTAGGCAAAATCGAAGATATTTTTTGCGGTCAAGGAATTACAGAAGCTGTTCATACAAAGGACAATATGGACGGTGTTGATCAGACAATTCAATATATGAAACAAAATAATTCAGGGCTAATTTTTACCAATTTAGTAGAATTTGATTCTAGTTGGGGACATAGGAATGATGTTCAGGCTTATGCAAATGGATTAATGGCTTTTGATAAAAGATTAAATGAAATTATGGATGAAATGAAAGATTCAGATATTCTAATTATGAATGCAGATCATGGGTGTGATCCTACAACGGAGAGTACAGACCATTCAAGGGAATATATACCATTTATTGCATTTGGAAATGAATTAAAGAAGGGTGTTAATATTGGAATAAGGAAATCTTTTGCAGATATAGGTCAAACGATTAGCGAAATTTTTGATTTACCTAAGCTACCTGTAGGGGAAAGCTTTTATCTAGATATAAAAAAGGACTAAGGAGCTATTATGTATGAGAATGTATGATTTAATTGAAAAGAAAAAGATGGGACATACTTTAACAGAAGAAGAAATCCATTTTATCATTGATGGTTTTACAAATGAAACAATTCCAGATTATCAAATGTCGGCACTTTTAATGGCTATCTATTTTCAAGGTATGAGCGAACAAGAAACCTTATCACTTACAATGGCTATGGCGAAAAGTGGAGATATGTTAGACTTATCTGAAATAGAAGGTATTAAAGTTGATAAGCATAGTACTGGAGGTGTGGGGGATAAGACGTCTCTCATCTTAGCACCTATGGTTGCAGCCTTAGGGATACCTGTTGCAAAAATGTCTGGACGAGGTCTTGGTCACACGGGCGGAACAATCGATAAATTAGATTCCTTTCCAGGACTTAGTACGAAGCTAAGTAAAGAAAAATTCATTGAAAATGTGAATACAATTAAGATGGCGATTGCAGGACAGACTGCTAATCTTGCCCCTGCAGACAAAAAAATATATGCGTTAAGAGATGTAACCGCAACGGTGGATAATATTTCTTTAATTGCAAGTAGTATTATGAGTAAAAAAATCGCATCTGGATCAGATGGCATTGTTTTAGATGTTAAAACTGGATCGGGCGCTTTTATGAAGGAAGAAGAGGATGCATTTAAGCTTGCAGTGGAAATGGTGAACATAGGTAATGGCTTAGACAGAGAGACAATTGCAGTTATTTCTGATATGAATCAACCGTTGGGGAAATCAATAGGCAATGCACTTGAAGTTATTGAGGCAATTCAAACTCTTAAAGGTGAAGGTCCTGCAGATTTATTAGAGATATGTTTACAATTAGGTAGTTATATGGTTGTAATTGCAGGTAAAGCAAAAACTCCGGAAGAAGGAGTTCAATTGTTGCTTGAAACGATCAACAGTGGAACAGCTTACAATAAATTTAAGCAATTTGTTGAAGCTCAAGGCGGCGATGCTAGTTATGTGGATGAAATAGATAAATTACCCAAAGCATCAATTGTTGAGGAGGTAACATTATCTGTTTCAGGATATATCAAAACGATTGATACTGAAGAACTTGGATTTGCGACGATGATGCTTGGTGGAGGAAGAGAAACAAAAGATAGTGAAATAGATTTGGCGGTTGGTTATATGATAGAGAAAAAAATAGGTGATTATGTTTCAAAAGGAGAGCCAATTGCATTTATTCATGGTAATGATAAGGAAAAAATGGAAGCCTCTAAAAAACGCTTTGTCAGTGCTTTTACACTGAGTGATGTACCAACGCTTCCTACGAAGTTCATCAAGGGAATAGTTACCAAAAATGGAATAAATAGATTTTAAACAATAGAATTATTTTTGATTAAATAGCTTACCCTATACATAGGAAATGGTTAATATGACAATTGAAACCATTCTACTATGTTTAACTCAAGATTTTCTAATAAGGAGAGGTAAGCTATGATTAAAAGAGGAATAATAGTAGTTTTTGGAGTTTTGATTTTGTTTTCTGGCATTTTTGCCCTCAATATATCTGCAATTAATACGCTATCTCAGACTAAGGAAGGAGATGTATTAAAGCTCACATCTCAGTCAGCTGTATTGATGGAACCTTTAACAAAAACAGTGATTTATGAAAAGAACAGTCATGAAAGATTGAAGCCAGCAAGTGTAACAAAAATAATGACTTTATTATTGATTTATGATGCGGTAGAAGCAGGTAAGATTGGTTGGGATGATGAGGTTGTAATAAGTGAAACTGCATCAGGTATGGGTGGTTCACAAGTATATTTAGAGACGAATGAAGTACAAACCGTTGCAACTTTGACCAAGTGTATCGCAGTAGCTTCTGCAAATGATGGTTCTGTAGCGATGGCAGAGTATATTGGTGGATCAGAGATAGGGTTTGTTCAAATGATGAACGATAAAGCCGAGGCCTTAGGAATGGTAGATACGAACTTTGAAAATGCTTCTGGACTAGACTCGGATAACCATTATACAAGTGCATATGATATCGCTTTGATGGCTAGAGAGTTAACTGTTAAATATCCAGAAATCTTTGATATTTCTACAATTTGGATGGATACCATTATTCATAATACCAAAAGAGGTGCTGAGGAATTTGGACTAACCAATACGAATAAACTACTTCAATGGTATGATGGAGCGACAGGTTTAAAAACAGGCTCAACTAGTTTAGCAAAATATTGCTTAGCAGGAACTGCAACACGAAATGATTTAGATCTTATAGCAGTAGTAATGGCAGCACCAGATTTTAAGGTTAGATTTAAAGAAGTTATGAGCATGTTTGATTATGGATTTGCTCTTTGTAGAAAATACAAGGATAACGTAGTAAACCAAGATATGGGCTCCTTGAAAGTTAGAAGAGGCATCTTAGAAGAGATTAAAGTGTTTGCTAAAGAAGATTTCAATTATGTAATGATGGATACAAAGTATGATGAAAGCAAAATAAAAAAACAAGTCATTTTACCAGAGTATATAGAGGCTCCAGTAGTAAAAAGTCAAAAGGTTGGAGATTTAATCTATACCTACGATGGAAAAGAAATTGGTAGAGTGGATATTGTAGTATTGGATGATGTGAATAAAGCAAAGTTTAGTGATTATTTGAAAAATGTATTTGAAAAATATGTAAACTAAAGTAGAGTGATACACTTACTGAGCCAATGAAAAGCAGTCCCTACATTCATTCTGTAGGGACTACTTTATCTTAAAATAAAATGAAAAGGGTGAATAAAATGGTTTTTGCACAAAAAATGCAACAATTAGAATCTGCAGTTTTTACGCAACAAGAAGCGTTGAAAAGAGATTTGTTATCAAAAGGTATAGAAATTTTCAATTTTAGTGTTGGGACACCAGACTTGCCTCCGCCAGATCATGTTATGAAGGTGTTAAGTGAGGAAAGTGCAAAAGCTTGTAACTACAAATATGCAATTAAAGACAGTGAAGAGTTAGTGGATGCTGTGATAGGTTGGTATAGAAAGAGATTTAATGTTAGCCTAGAAAGAGATGAGATATTGGGTTTAAATGGATCACAGGATGCCCTTGCCCATACTGCGCTTGGTTTGATTAACCCTGGTGAAGTCGTATTGATACAAGACCCACATTATCCTATCTTTTTTGTTGGCCCCCATTTATCTGGTGCTGATATTGTTACGATGCCGATGCTAGAGGAAAACAATTATTTAATTGATTTTAATCAAATAAGCAATACCGTAGCCCATGATGCGAAGATGATGGTGATATCCTATCCCAATAACCCAGTTACTGCTTTAGCACCCTATGAATTTTATGAAGAATTGGTTTGGTTTGCAAAAAAATACGAGATTAAGGTTATACATGACAATGCCTATTGTGAACTTGTGTACGATGGCAAAAAAGCTGGGAGTTTTTTAAATGTGCCAGGTGCAAAGGACATCGGAATTGAGCTTAATTCTTTGTCAAAATCATATAATATGCCTGGATGTAGAATCTCTTTTGCATTAGGAAATAGAGAAATTATCAAGAAGCTTGCAACGATAAAATCACATATAGATTATGGCATTTTTATTCCTATTCAAAAAGCAGCAATAGCAGCCATTACAGGTCCCGATGATTGTATTATGAATACTGTTCGTACATATGAAAAAAGAAGAGATACTTTAGTAAATGGCTTTACTGAAATTGGATGGCCAATGTTAAAACCAGAAGCAACGATGTTTGTCTGGAGTAAGATCCCTGATGGATTTTTAAATTCAGAGCAATTTGTTCATGAGATGATAAAGCAGACAGGTGTTTTTACCGTACCTGGTTCAGCTTTTGGAAAGATGGGAGAAGGTTATGTCAGGTTTGCTTTGGTTGATACAGAAGAAAAAATCAAAAGGGCAATACAAAAAGTAGGCGCTTGGTTGGAATCAAGAAACGCATAACCTTTTATGAATACATTACTAAATTCAGCCGCATTAATCACTAAGATTAATAGCGGCTTATTCTTTGAATAAAAACTAGTGAGTATTTGTTAGAGTAGTTGGTCCAATTAATTATCCTATATCTATACAAGCACAAATCGGACTTTTCAGAGTAATATAGTAGTGTGATTAATATCAAGGAGAGATGATAAATGTATCAAAAACAATTTGCAAACCCTGATTGTTTATATGGAAAAATGGACCCTCAATTTCAATTAGCACGTGCGTATGTTCCATTTCAAGTATTAGGTGATGTTTATGGCCCGGCCGAAGCACTTTGTAAAGGAACATTATTCCCAAAATTATATATGCCCTATCATTTTTAACCGATGTGCAAGCGAAGCTTGCATTCGGTTACGAAACCGTAGCGAATGCGTTGGTTTTGTAACATTAACAAGAAATAATTCGTGGAGGTATTATAAATGCATAACGATCAATTGGTCATGTTAAAAGAACTCATGGAAGTGGGTTTTTGTACTATTGAGATGTCTCTATTTTTAGATACACATCCTACTGATGAAAGAGCTGTTGGACTTCATAATTCATATGCGATTCGTTATAAAGAGTTAACTGATGCGTACAATATGAAGTATGGCCCTTTAACTTCAAATGATTTAAGTAAATGCCCTTGGGAATTTATAGCGGGTCCGTGGCCTTGGGAAATTGATTATATTAATTGTTGTATATAGGAGGATAGTATATGTGGATTTATGAAAAGAAGCTCGAATACCCAGTTAGGGTAGATACCTGTGATCCAGCTTTAGCGTCATTGATATTAGAACAATTTGGAGGACCAGATGGTGAACTATCTGCAGGTATTCGTTACCTCAGTCAACGTTGGACGATGCCTACTGATCAAGCAAAGGGTATTTTAACAGATATAGGAACTGAAGAATTAGCCCCAAGAGGTTATCCGTTATATCACCAGATTAATTTTCAACCAGGCTTGATATTATAGGATATATAGTAAGTGCAAAATTATCTGATCGACATCTTTTAATATAACATTTTTTTGATATGGATCATCTAAAGTTCGATACACTTCTAAGATTGTTTGAATTTTTGGAATAATACTCTTTTTATTATTTTCACGTTGTTCATCCATTTCTATACTTTTATTAATTATTTCAAGATCTTGCTTTATCTGTTTTATACGTTCAGAAATAATTTTAGAACGATCTAAAAAAGTATCTATGCTATAAACTTCACGTTCAAGCAGGTCATGAAGATTACTCAATTGTAACTCTAAATTTTTTAATTCAACATCAAACTTTAAAATAGCCTTTCTCTTAATATCTAATTCAATGTTATTTTCACTTTCTGAATTTTCCCATTTTAACTTATAGGCATTTAATATCTCTTCAAGTCCTTGCAATACTCGATCCTCAACGTAATTGAGGGGAGAGGATACTGTGCTGCATGATGGCTCAGAACACATCAAATAGTCAAATTTGTAAGATGTGTGATTCAAAGGTCTTCTAACCATTTTTCTGCCGCATTTACCACAAATAATAAGTCCTGAAAGGGGATTCATAACCTTTTTTCGGTGAGGTATGGGCTGAGATGGATTATGAGACATATACTCTTGAGCTAATTGCCAGATAGATTCGTCAATTATTGCATGATGAATTCCCTTTGTGAGAATATAGTCTGTTTTTCGTGGACGTTCTTTAACCATATGACCATCAACCATTTTTTTAACAGATGGTCGCCAGTTCCATCTAATCATACCGTTGTATACCGGATTAATCAAAATATCTCTAATAGTTGATTGTGTCCATATTTTTCCAGTCTTGGACATTACCTTCATTTCATTCAGTTTACGTGCAATTAAAGATACACCTATTCTTTTTGGAGCACCATTTGATTCAATCTCTCCATAAGTATATAATTTATAAATAAGCTGAACTATTTCAGCTTCATTTTCTATTGGTTCTAAGGTGAAGCCCTTTCCATGTTCTATCTTTATACGCGTATAGCCATAAGGAGGACGATTACCTACATATTTTCCTTCTTTAACTGATTCCAACCTTCCGCGTTGAAGACGTCTATTAATTGTCTTGAATTCACGCCTAGACATAAAAAGACCAAACTCAAAGTACTCCTCATCATATTCATTATTTGGATCATAAGTTTTCATTGGAGTAATGATTTGTGTATTTGAGTATTTAAATGTTTGTGCGACTAAGCCTTGATCAATAGTATCACCACGAGCTAAACGCTCGACTTCCATTACGAGTACACCATCCCAGATGCTTTGTTCAACTTCACTTAAAAGTTTTTGCATCTCGGGTCTTGCTATAATGGTTTCACCAGATACAACTTCTCTAAATATTTTTGTAACAGGCTTGTTAAGACGTCTAGAAAGCTCAATAAGAACCCTTTCGTGGCGAGCTAGAGTTTCACCTTCGCCATGTGCTTCTGCATCCATATCGGCACGAGATTTTCTTAAATACATACAGTATTGCATTGGATCACCTCAAAAAATTATTCTCCACATTAGAAGAGTAGAGAATATATTTATATATCATTTAATAAATTTTTTAAAGTTAAATAATGTTATTATAGAACAGAATAATCATTATAGCTAACAGTAATAAAATTATTAGCCAACAAAGAGTATATAAATGTATTTTTGAATCAATATACTTTATATCTTCTTTTAATACTTGATCCGATTTAAATATCTTAATAATATCTTTTTCACACAACAAATCAGCATATTGAGATTTGATTCTATCATAATTACTTTTAAATCTAACTAAGTATTTTTTCTTATCAATATGAAGAAAAAGCAAATATAATAAAGATATTACAATAAATAGTGATGATACAATACATATTTCATCTGTAAAAATTTCATTAAACCTATTTCCAGCTACCACATTAAGTACTATAACAGTAATAAAAAAAGTTATTATTGAAGTTATACTTGTTTTAAAACTATTTGAAAATGATTCACAATAATCATGGCTTTTTTCTGATAACTGAAAAAGATGTTCTGAAATGTTATTTTTTATTTCTATATATCTACTTACATTTTCCTTTAGATAAATTTTGAAGTTAGATTCAATTGAACTATATATCCCACTATTAATTTTTGACAGGTTATTATCATCTAGAGATAGAGATATGATATTTCTTGATAGTCCAAGTTTATCTGAATAGCTTTCTTCACAATATATCCAATCATAAATTGAATTAATTTCATCTATGTCCAACACAGAAAAATTATTAAATGAAATTCTGTTTTTTATGAGTTTGTATCCTTCTAATTGAGCTATTAAATAATCATTCTCAATTTGAGAAAGATTGCAAATATCTATTAAGAAATAGATATAATTTAGTCGGTAAAACAAATCATTATACTCATTTATAGAGCATGGTACTAATAGCCGGAACGTATTAAGTGATAGATTTTCAAATTGTCCACGTTGTAGAAAATTGCAATCAGATCCATACTCAACTTTAGTTTCATTATGAATGATTCCATGAAAGCTATTTTGATCATTGATATTACCGATATGAATATAGGGTGTCTTTAAGCATATAGATTCCTCAATAGTATGAAAAGAAATTTCTTTATAATTTAATTGCTGAAATAATTCGTTAAAGTTTTTAAGTATATGAAATAAACTCAGTGATTGTAAATAAGAAAAAAAAGAATCAAGAAAATAGACATTGATGATATTTTTATCTGCCTTTTTAAATATTCTTAATTTAATTTCATACTGATCTCCATCTTCCCAATATTTATTTTGATCATTAATATTAGAAATAAAATCATTTGTATTATTTGTGCTGTTATTAATAATTATTGGGTCATTATAACTACCTTGATTGGTTATATGTATTATTTCAATTGATAAGAAATCATAAGAATATGAATTTAAAAATGAAATCAATTTATACTCTATTGGTACACAAGTTTGATTTAAGCAAAAAGTAATATTTACCTCTTTGAAATCTTCAGTAATTATAGATTCTTGTTGTACAGCATTAAACAATTCAATAAATTCATTGTATAAACCCATAAAAACACCTTCTTAGTTTAATAATAAAACAACTTGAATGTAGCTTCATTTTTAGTCAAGATTTTCAGATACATTTTTCCTTCATCATCTTTATAAGAAACAATATCTTCTTTTATATTATCAATATCCTCAGTAAATTTCAACTTAATTTTAGGGCTTATATCATATTCTTTTTTGAATTTCGTTTTAATTTCATCTTTAATGATACTAAATTTAGGATCAAAACTATTTTTTTCAGGAAGTGCTCTAACTTGAGCGATTACTCTATTTATGTCAAAAGCAGAACCTTCTTCAACGTAGTAATTACCTAATACAGCATCAACATATGTATCTATTTCAAATACATCCTGTGTTCTAAAATAATGTGTATGAGCATTACTTAGTAAGTTGTAGTCAGATGGAAATTGTGGACGGATCTTTCTGATCAAAAAATTTGATATAGTTGAATAAGCATTTTTAGTATTTTCATTATCAGATTGAAGCTCATCAAATTCTAAAAACATATTATCCCAATAATCAGCAATAGTCTTTTTTCCACAATCAGCAATCAGAATATCATCAACGTGCATTGATTCTTCATTTAAAGTAAAGCTTATATCACATACTTTATATATTTTGCTATTTAAAGGTGGTCCAGTTATAATTCTTAGATCCTCATCGCTTAAAATAGAAGAACCTTCGATTTTAGTTAAAAAATAATGTAATGTCCCAATATCGTCAAGATATAAGCCTTGTATAAAACTACCTTTTTGTAGATCAGAAGGTGAAGTTTGTTGTCTAACCATTTCAACCCTAAACAATTTTTGAGATATTCTATTTGAGTATTCTTTAAATAATTCATCTTGAGTTGTAAAGTCCTCTTTATTGACTAGATCTAGTATTAGAGACACAACTTGTGTAGCATTATCACGAACTTTATAAAATCGTTTATTTTTATCATTATATAAATTAATAATAGTACCTAAAATGTAATTTTTAGCATCACCAGTAGATACGTTTCTTTCTTCAAGCTTGCCATCTACAGAACTAATGTTATGTAATGAAGCATAATATAGTATCATTTATAGATCCTCCTCTAATGATTTTACATGACTTGATTAATTGAATATACAATTTGCTAGCATGGTTTGAACGTCTTTAATGTTAGTATTCTTTTTAAATTCTTTTTGTATAGGGGTTGAGTTACCAGAAATCCATATCTTAAGTTCTGAATCATTATCAAAAGTACCTGCAGTTTCTACAGCAAAGTGAGTGATACTTTTGTAGGGGATAGAATGATATTCAACTTTTGATCCAGTAAGCCCTTGCTTATCTGCTAAAATAAGACGTTTATTTGTAAAAATAAACATATCTCTAAATACTGCGAAAGCCTTCAATATGGTTTCACCATTAGCTAGTAGCGGAGAAAGTTCCTTTTCAACTATCTTATTATCTACCTGAGATGCATTTCCCATTAATGAATCTAATAATCCCATTAAAAAATCCTCCTTAGTAATTATTTTTTTGTTTAATTTATAGCTATATATAAAAAAGACAACTAAACCATGGCAATGCCAAAGCCTAATTGTCTAATTAACAAATTGTAATAGTTAATTGTATTAATCATAATAATCTCTCTCCCAAATTATTTTGATTACAATATTTTTAGTTATTTATAAATGATTTTATATTAACTAAAATAATATCACAACATAAGATCACTTACAAGCACTTTTATTGATATATTATTACAATATAAACCTTTAATTGACACGAACAAACGTTTGTGATATAATTCCCGATATAGCAAAATACAGCAAAATATAAACCTAATATTTTCATTACTGCTAGAAGCAGGGGGAGGGCATATGGACATAACAAGATTAAAAGAGAGTGTATACAGAACTTGTGACAAAGTACTTAATAAATATTATGAAAAAGCAAAAAAGTTTAATCAAAAGCAATACTTATATTCGTTTTATTCAACATTAGTTTTGTTTGGATCTGGTTTTTTTTATGCTTTAATTGGAGTTCAAATCAATAATGAAATTTATCAGAATATGATAATTAACGCTGGGGTAGTAAATATAACTTTATCAATTATCATATTCAGTTTTTCTCATTTTATAAGAATTACTATAAATGGTGTAATTAATACGTTAACTCATTTTACTAATAATTTAACTTCAGAGTGTGTAGCGATCCATGAAGCTGGTCATGTTATATTGACAGAGTTTCATTTTCCCTTTTCTATAAAATCAATAAAATTAACAAGAGGTATATTCCATTGTTGGGATGAATATATGAATCCAGGATATATAATTCAAAATATTAATTTTATGAAATGGAGATATAATTTTAACGCTTTATCAAAAAACGATATTGAAAAGCAAATTGCGATTTCCCTTGCTGGTTATATTAATAATCAAATTTACTTATTACAGGATCTTGATCAAATACAAAGAAGCATTATTGATATTATATATTTTAGCGATAAGTCACAACTTGATTCGGACTTTTTATTTGTTAGAAACCAACTTCCGGTTATATCTCGTTATGAAGATTTAGAAAAAATCATTGAAAGTACATATAAAATACTAAATAGAAATATCAAATCCACAAATGCATTAGTTAGTGTAATAACAAAGAAAAAAAAGGTTAAACACAGTAAAACAATAAAAATATTGAAAACAACCATTTCCTCAGAAGACTTAAATTTAAAAAAACAATATAAAAAAATTTATCCTAAACTACTATATCTATTCGTTATTTTTGCAGAATGGATGCACGTTGAAAATACTGTTGATATACTTAGGGAAACAGTTTTAACACTTAGGTTAAATAATTACTAATCAACTAATGTATGGATATTAAGAAAGAATTGGATTGGATGTAATATTAGTAACATCATTATTCTTCTGTTTTCTTTCTTAATTCTTCCATTTTTTCAGCATTTTCTAATGCGCTTTTTATGTCACTGAATAGTTCAAATTGAGTTTGTCTTTGCATTTCCTTGCCATTAAATATATTGATATCATTGTTTTTAAGGATATCTAATAATTGATAAAATTTTTCTTTCAAATCTTCTTTATTATCTTCGCTATTCATTTGTAATGATTGACCGTCGATACTTCTACCCAAAAGATAATCTACTGAAACTCCAAAAAAATTAGCTAGTTGTTGTAATGTATCACTATTAGGTTCAGTTCTTCCTGTTTCCCAACTTCCAATGGTTTGCTGAGATACATTTATCATTTGACTTAGTTCTCTTTGGCTTAAATCTCTTTTTTCGCGTTCCTGTTTTAATCTGTTTTTTAGCATTAGAGCTCACCTCACATAACATTATCATACAACAATATGTTGTTAATGTAAATAAATACAACAAAACATAGTAATAAGTCTTGACAACTACATTATGTTGTTATATAATTGCCACATAACATAGTAGAAAGGGGCTGACGATCTGAAAAATTTAATCGCAGAACTTAGAAATAATAAAAATTTAAGTCAGTTAGAACTTGCCGAAATGCTAAATGTTACGCAGCAGACACTAAGTTCTTGGGAAATAGGAAGAACAATACCCAAACCTTATCAAATGCAATATTTAGAGGATATATTGGGAGAGAAAAAAGAGAATATTTTTTTTGAAGACTTTAACTACAAAATGAAGTTAATTCCTAGTTTGAAATTAAAGATATTGATCAAAAGCAAGTAAGCAGATAAGGTGGAAAACAATAATTAATTAATGTAATCAGGACAAATCATTTAAACATATAAAAAAGTAAGGAGATTGGGAGGTATATGCTTATGCCAAGTCCACCTGTAATAGGTAACGTAGTAAAAGAATTTATGATAGGCAATACTACTATAAAAATTTGCGACGATTCTTATAGGGATAAAACTAAGGAAGATGTTGACAGAATTCTAATGAATATATCCCGAAATGCTTATGAGTTTTTGAATGCACAAGCGAATAAGCCTAGTTAATAGTTAAAACGTTAAAGATGAAGGAAGATAAGAGCAACTGTTGCGTTAATATTAGGCAGTTGCATAGAAAGACATGGACAAGATAGTTGAAGAAGATACTCATTAATTCATGAGTAACAGAAATGCTATTCATTTATTAATATTATTTTATAACAAAAATATGTAGCACGTAAATAAGCAAAGTAATCATATTCGAAGAAAAAAAAGGAGGAATGAATTATGTGTGTAGCAACGGTAATTAAAGAAGCAAGAGAAAGCAATAAATTAACTCAAGACCAAATGGCTTACAAATTTGGAGTATCAAGAAGTACATATAGTGCTTATGAACGAAAAACAAGACCAATACCAGATGATTTAGTATTAAAGATAGCAGATGAATTTAATGATCAACAAATTATTGCAGAGTTTTCATATGAGAAAGGTACTGAATTTTTCAATGTTCCAGTTCTTGATAATGTAGACAAGTACCCTCAGGTAGTTATGGATATTCTAATAGAAGAAGCTAGCGAAATGATTAAAGCTTTATTACAGATAAAAAATATTATTAAGAATAAAACTAGGGCTGATCAAATCGGGAAGGACGTATTTGAAAGACTTATGGAACAAGAAGAGCAAGTTGGTGACGTTTACACAGCTCTTAAGATGCACTTTATAACAATGCAAAAATATGGAGTCAATGTCAAAGATGTAGAGCGAAGATGTGTAATAAAATTAAGAAACAAAGGATTAATAAAAAAAGAAAAAGCACGCCTTGGCAGGACGTACTAAGTAATTAACTTAAATAAATTATACCATAAAAACATTTAAAATTCAATAGATTCTTAAATATATAGGAGGCATATCAATGGAAACATTTATTCTTTGTATGTTATATATTTTAACAATATTATCTATTCACCTAGTGGACAAGCTGATTTCTAAAGTGCTCAACAAGTTATTAATATAAATTATGATAGCCAGAGGACTGTGCACGGTTCGATTCCGTGCTTGGCTACTAACAAAATGGGCTCTTTTGACTCTCCCTCAAAAACCTCTTTTAAGGATAAATAATTTTCACCACGTTATACCTTTATAAAGCCCATTTTGTTTTTTACTATCAATCAAATACTAGGAGGATAAGCTATGGGGTTAGATATCAAGGCATTAGCTCGTGGAGCACTCGAAGAAAAATTTGACATCGAAGTTGACAAAGTAATTAATAACATAATGGATCCTAATACATCGTTCAAGCAAAAGCGTAAAGTAACCATTACTTTAGAATTTACACCTAAGGATGAACAGAGAGACTTTGTTGATGTATTAGTAAATGCAACGTCGATAGTTGCGCCATATGGACCAATTAAAACAGCAATTATTATTGGGAAAGAAAATGGTGAATATGCAGCAGAAGAAATTAATCGTGGTCAGATACCAGGACAAACAAGTCTAGAAGACAATGACAAAGTTATTCAAATGAATAAGGAGGCTAATTAAAATGATAAAAGAAGCAATCGAGTATTTATTTAATAAAGGTACTGAGGAATTTGGTTCACTCGAAGTTGAGGGAAAGACCTACATAACAGGAAATGCATCAATGATTGAAGAACCAAGAGTTAATAAAGCCTTTCTCTTAACAACTCTTACTGGCATTGTAGATTACATCAATAATGCAGTTGATGTAAAAGAGGTAGGTAGAGAAATGACAATTCACATTGATGATCCAAATACAGTAAGTATATATTCGCAACTCAATGATGAACGAAAAAGAGAGCAGTTAGTTATTGCAAAGGCAATTCTACCAAATGTTGTATATGACCGATTTCTAGAATCAGAAAATTTCATTATCGAACTAATGAGTAAGTTTGAACCTACAGAAGACCGTGAAAAAGTACTTAAGTTGTTTGGATGTATTAAGTCAGAACAAGTACATAAATCAATGGATGATGGTTTATCACAAACAGTTACTGCTAAAAAGGGAATATCTACAGTAGCGGAAATGGAAGTTCCGAACCCTGTAACATTAGCTCCATATAGAACATTTCCGGAGCTTCCACAACCAACTAGTAAATTTGTATTAAGACTTCAAGATGGTCCTGAAGCTGCTTTGTTTAATGCTGGAGGTACTTCATGGAGAGTCGAAGCAATGCAAAGTATTAAGGAATACCTTGATGAGGGTATTAATCCAGAGCTTAAAGAGTTCGTGAAAATTATTATGTAATAAAGAGGGCAATTGCCCTCTCTGCATTAAAATAAGGGTATACAAATGTATATCCAAAACGATAGTGTATACCCTAATGTATACCCATAAAATCATTAAATGTATAGACATTGTATACCCATGATTAGGTCGTATACCTTTATGTATATACAAAATAATAAAACTACTGTGGGAGGTAGAAAAATGAGATATGCAATAACTGTTGATCCTGGTAAGGATACAACGAAAGCAATATGTAGTTTTCGTGACTCAATAGGTCCACTAAATGAAAAGAAAACATCATTTCCAACACGGCTATATGATTTAAGCAATGGAGATATTGAAATTCAAGGCAATTCATTTCATGTCGTTTATGATGATAAAGAACTTGTCATAGGAGAGCAAGGTGAGCTTTATGACACTCAAACTACAAAAACATCACTTTTACATAAGTTAGCAATATTTTCTGCAATATCTAAACTAATAGATCCCCTTGATAAAGAACCATGCATTGTACTTACAGTAGGATGCCCAACAACCATTTTCAGGAACAAGTCATTAAAAGAAGAATATAGGGAATACATAAAGTCTAATCCAATCGTGATTATTAACAATCGTAAGCATTTATTTAACTTTGAAAAAATCATTATCAAAAACGAAGGTTCAGGCATTGTTTACTTAGAACCTAATATTTTTCTGCAAAAAAGAGTCGCGGTTTTTGATATTGGAGGTAAACAATTTAATTTTGGGATTTTTGATAATAGAGTATTGATACCCAGTAGCTCTTTTAGCAATAACTTTGGTGGTACAAAATTACAATCCTTGGTAAGGCAAGAACTCAATATTGCGTTAGGTATTGATTGTAGTTTAATGGATGCCAAAAATGCTATAGAGAATGGTGGTATTTTTATTGATGGAGAGCTTAACGCAGATAGTGTAATCGTAATTAAAACAACAATTTCGCGTTTTATTAAGGATTATATACTAAAGTCTCTTGAAGAAAGCAATATTTCAATTAGCTTAATGCCAGCAGTTGCTGTAGGAGGTACTAGCTTCAGTGTTTTAGATGAGTTTAAAGAGATTGTTCCACATTTAATAACACCTACTAAAGCAGATAGTATTGAAACCTTTCAATGGGCAAATGCAGAGGGTTTTCATATTGTCTGTAAAGTAAAAGCAGGGATGATTAATGGCTGAAGACAGACCTCAAAAACCACTTAAATTTAAAAAAGATAATATAGATGTCTATAATATTCTTTGTGGCAAAGAAAACTTTACGCAGTATGTTTGTGATGCTGTTAGATTTTATGAAAAAAACTCACATTTAAAACAAGAGATCTCAAAAACAAAGTCAAATGAGAGTAGTAATGCAATTTTAGATGATATTCGGAATAAATTACAACGTATTGAGGATGCAATCAACAAATTGCCTAACGGTTTAGAACAGAAAAACCCCTTGGTGGACAGTCAACTTATTAATCAAATCTTAAGTGAGGATGATTAGCAAAAGAAGGTGTAAAGCTTGTCAAATTTATTACCATTATGTAGTTGTGAAAACTGTGGTTATACTACCTGGTGCTTGCCAAGTTTCACATCTGGTATTTGCCATAAATGTGGCGGTGTTGTTACAAAAAATGAATCTAAAGACGAGAAGGTGAAACATTGACAAGAATAATTGAAACTCCAAGTTACTATTCAGTATTAACAGCTGAAGTTAGGTATGATAAACGCTTAAAACCAAATGAAAAGATACTTTTTGGTGAAATTACAAGCTTATCATCTGTAAATGGTTTTTGTAATGCAGGTAATGCATACTTCTCTAAGCTATATGACGTTGAAAACGAGACAATAAGCAGATGGATATCTAAGTTAGAGCAATATAGTTACTTAAAGCGTCAGATAATTTACGGTGAAAATAAACATATTATTGAGCGAAGATTGTATATAAATTGCATTGAAAAAAACATACCCCCTATTGACGAAATAATCAATACCCCTATTGATAAAAAAGTCATTACCCCTATTGACGAAAAAGTCAAAGAGAATAATACAAGTGTATTTAATAATACAAGTACTAAACATATATGTACAGAATTTGATTTAATTGTTCAAGATTACAATTCAATTTGTGGCAGTAAGCTTCCCAAAGTAACCATCTTAAGTGAAAAGAGAATTAAAAGTATTAATGGGTTACAAAAAGCTATTAAAGACATTGATTTTAAAATGCTTTTTCAGAAAACTATTGAAAGTAAGTTTTTAACTGGCAGTTCGGGAACATGGAAATGTAATTTTGATTGGCTAATGAATAGTACAAATGCCCTTAAGGTGCTAGAAGGCAATTACACAGATAATTTTAATAAGGCAGGTGAAAAAAAGAATGCCAAAGACGTTCGAAGAGATGCTGAAGGAAAAACAGCTAGCCAACTTGCAGAAGAACTCATCAAGTCACATAAAGGACCAATCGAAGATATTGTCACCAACTTTTAAATGTCCAATATGTAAGGATGTTGGGGCTGTATTATACAAAGTCAAAGATAAGTTTGGAAAGGAATATGATTATGCTAATCCATGCGAATGTAGGACTGGAAGAATAAAAGAATGTAGATTACTATTTGCAAATATTCCAGACGAATTTAAAAATCTTACTATCAATAGTTTTGAAACGAATATTTATAAAAATCAAGCCTTTGAAGCTGTTCAGGTAAAAAAAATCTGTGCTAACTATGTTAATAACTTTCAAGAAATGAAAGAAAAAGGAAAAGGCTTGTATTTACACAGTGAGACTAAAGGTAGTGGAAAAACAAGGATGGCAATTAGTATAGCAAATGCAATTATAAATTATAAAAATACAGCTGCTAAGTTCACGACAGCAATAAGGATTATCGAAGAAATTAAAAGAACATTTAATGATGATCTTGCTGATAAGAATGTTATTCGAGATTTACAAAGAATAGATGTTTTGGTTATTGATGATATAGGAACAGAACGTAACAAACCCTTTGTAAACGAACAATTTTATTCAATACTTGATGAACGACTTATAAATAGAAAAGTAACTATATTTACATCAAATTGTGCGATCGAAGATTTAGAAATTGATGATAGAATTGTAAATCGTATTCAAAAAATGGCGGTACCCATAAGGTTTCCCGAAGAAAGTATCAGATGGGATTTAGCAATTGAAGAGAATGAAAGTATTATTACAGATCTATTAAAACCTTGAAAGGAATAATACTATGGAAGAATGGGTAGGAGCTCATGAATGGGTAGAAAATCACACAATGCTTACTGATAAAGATTTGATGAATCCAGACAAAAGTGAGATTGAAAAAATTACGAAAGAAATAGAGCAGGAGTTAAATGCTTCAAACATGAAACAAAGGGAATTAGATAATATTTTAATTCATTCCAAAGACAAACTTATTAGTTTCTGTATTGAAAACCTTAATAAAAGCTTTCAGATGTTTGAAGTAACGAGAGACTTCCCAGTGGTTAAATCTTATCACTACAAATGATTTATGAACTAGCACAAAAAGCTTTAGATTTAAAAGGTTACAAATTAACAAAGTGTGGAAAATCATGGTACAAGAGTACGAAAGTGGTGAGCTAAGATGCCAAGAAAACAAGATAAACCATGTGGATTTGTAGCTGGTTTAACATTAGATTATGGATGGAGCGAGGAAGAGAAATACATAGCAGAAAAGATGTTAAAAAATGGAGCTACAATATCCCAATTAGCTAAAGAATTTCAAAGACAAATACTTGAAGTTATGATTTTGGTTGATGATCTGATTAAGAAAGGGAGCATCGAATCAAATAAGTCAATATTGAGAGAGGTGAGCTAGTGAATAAAATTGCCTTAACTGAATCACTAAAGTTATTAGTTGATATATTTTCGGGAGGTGGTGGCGCCTCAGTTGGAATAGAAATGGCCACTGGTAGAGAAGTAAACATAGCTATTAATCATGATATGGATGCAATATTAATGCATAAAACCAATCATCCTCATTCACAGCACTTACTGGAAGATATTTGGGATGTTAGTCCATTGAAAGTAACAGAAGGTCGCCATGTAGGATTATTATGGGCTTCACCTGATTGTAAACATTTCAGCAAAGCAAAAGGTGGAAAACCAAAGGATAAAAATATTAGATCATTACCATTCGCTATTGTAAAATGGGCAAGGCATGTTCGTCCTGATGTAATAATTGCTGAAAATGTAGAAGAGATTCAAACGTGGGGGCCTCTTAACAAAAAAGGAATACCTATAGCAAAAAGAAAAGGCGAAACATTTAATCAATTCATAAGAAAGCTAAGAAAACTTGGTTATTCTGTTCAATGGAGAGAATTAGTGGCTGCTGATTACGGCACTCCTACAACTAGAAAACGTTGGTATATGATAGCTCGATGTGATGGAAATCCTATCACATGGCCTCAACCAACACATTCAAAAACAGGAGAGAACGGATTAAAAAAATGGGTACCTGTTTCAACAGTATTAGAATTTTCGGATTTAGGGAAATCCATATTCGGACGTAAAAAGCCTTTAGCAGAAAATACCATGAATCGTATTGGAAGAGGAATGGATAAATTTGTATTTAATAATCCTGAACCATTCATTCTACAAATAGGACAATCTGGATTTACTAAAGATAGGAATAAAACGATTCATGAACCTCTTATTACGATAGTTACTAAGAATGAACACTGCCTGGTATCACCAGTACTTGCTCCATTTATGGCAGTTAATACATCTAACCATCCAGGTGGGAGCGCAGGTGCACCAATACACACTATTACAACCGGGGGACATCACGCATTAGTATCACCTATCTTGATTCAATATCATTCTGAGACTTCTGAAAACTCTGTAAGAGCATATGAAGTTAAAGAACCAATAATGACAATTGATGCAAGTCCAAGGTATGCATTAGCTAGTGTGTTTATATCAAAAGCATATGCCGGATGCAGTAGATCAACAGCATCAAGCGTTGATGATCCGTGTCACACAATTACAGCTAGACAGGTCCATTCATTAGCAGGAGTATTTCTAACAAAATTCTATAAAACAGGTACTGGTCAAGAAGTTACAGAGCCCCTACATACAATAACTACCTCAGCAGGACATTTTGGGGATGTAAAAATTTTAATGGTTGAGAAAGAAGAAGTTATAAGTGAATTCCGTGAAAAGTGCAATATGGTAGCATCATTCATCATGGAATATTACGGTCAAGGCACAGGACAATCACTTAATGATCCACTACATACTATTGTTACAAAAGACCGCTTTGCATTGGTTACTGTTTACGGTATAGATTATGTCATTGTTGATATCACGTTGAGAATGCTGACTCCTAATGAACTTTTTAAGGCACAAGGCTTTCCAGAAGACTACATTATCGATCAGGACTACAAGGGACGTGCTTATCCAATATCAAAGCAAGTAGCAAGGTGTGGCAATAGTGTATGTCCTCAGATGGCAAAAGTATTAGTTGAATCAAATTGTAGTGATTTAAAAACTGGAGAACGCGCACCAAACATGAGAATAGATTCTAGCCATGAGCAACTAAGATTTGCATAGAGAAGGAGACTAAAACGGTGTTAAGACAAGAAACTGAATTGTGGCAAGTAGCGGGCACAGAAATTGAAGTAACTAGCGAAATTGAAAAAGGAAAAAGAATGGATACAAAAGTAATGCTTAATATAACAGTTAATGTATCAGGTGAAAGCCTAACTGATTTTTTAAATCTAATTGGAGCAATTATTGAAGAATATAGTATTTAAACTTACAGGAGGTAACCTATGATATTTAAAGAACTTAAAGAAAATCCTAAAGATGGATTTTATAAAGTATTAAATAAAGACATATTTATTGTAGTCGAAGGTAACAAAGTAGTACATAGTCCTTACAGAAAAAGTATAAGAGATGATGAAAAAATAATTAAGCTTAAAAAAGGGAGTTGATTAGCAACTATAGGGAAAGACGGAAATGTAACTTATTAGAAGAAAACTATTGTTGACTAATTAAGAAAAATTGAACCTTGAAAACTGAATAAAGAAAAAATAAGATTTCTATAAAAGATTGTATATGATATACTTATTAAAGGTGTTTATAACACTAATTTCAAGAATAACATAGTTAGCTGATATTTAATCAGATTATCAAAAAGGGGATAATGTATGGAATTTAATAAATTACCCATGTATGATATGTCACTTAGGCAATTTGAAGATCTATGCTATGATTTATTAAAAGCAAACGAAGAAGTAGAAATAGTCACCAGGATCAAAGATGACGAAGGTTTCGATTTTGAGGGAGAAGAAAAATTTAGTAGTGGCAAATCAAAGTCATTTCTAGTAGTGGTTAAACACTGGTCTAAATTTAATATAAACGGTGTGGCAGAAGCTCTATTAAGATTTATAACAATAGAAAATTTTGACAAACTTATTTTTATTACTTCTGCCAAACTAACGAATACACAGCATGATGAGGTGAAAAATCTTGTAGAAGATATAGATAGAAATATTGATTTTAGTATTATAGACTATAATCGAATTCTAAAACTTGTTAATGATAATATAGAAATTCATAAAAAGTATTTTCAAAATATTAATTTAGTTATTAAAAAAAGATATATTTATTTATCGTCTTCAGTCTTAACAATTATAACATCACTCCTTTTTATTAGTATACAAGTATTAATTGTTAATAATAACAAAGATTCTGACAAACTTGATAACCGAATAGTAAACGTTACCGAATCTATAAACAGTCTCCATGATCTTGAAGAAGACTTAGAGGGTATAAGAGACGATATGATTCAAATGGAAATTGAATCACAACTTATCAAGGAAGAATATGATAGCGCAAAAGAATTAGAGAAAATAACTGATGATGAAATTAAAGCTATTACATATGCATTAAATAAAAAAAGTTTTTGGCAGGTTATAATTCAAACTATACCTGGATTTTTAATTGGTATTGCATCATCAGTAATTGGAAGCATTTTTTATGAGGCTTATAAAAAGAGACGTCAATTATCTCCATAGGGATGATTAAACATCAGCTAACATTAGTTTTCTTGACACTAATCAGTTGGGAAAAATATTGTTAAAAATTAATACTGTACCGTAAAGTGCAACATTTTAAAGGAAATCTCAAAGGTTTCCTTTTTCAGTGCAAAAAACAGTTCATAATAGTCTAATTATTGAGGTATGAAGCGAAAGCTTAATATAATAACGGTATCTACAGCCTAATGTGGGAAAGGAGTACCCTTGTAAGGCATTTAAACAAATCTTAGTATATAATACACGTATTATTTTAGCCCGAAGTTACAATCGGATTTGTTGTAACAGCTAGTCCGGCTCAAGGACCAGGGGCGAACCTCAGAGCCTTGCCCCCAATAATTAAAACAATTAATATGATTTACATATATGGGGGTAATAAAATGGCAAGACATATGACAAATGAAAAAATTGAAAAGCTTGGAGAATACCTAAAGAAATATACGACAATAAAAAGAATGATTAAGCATGATGAAAAACTTCTTGAAGATTATTATGGACTTACAGGAGTTAACTATGATAAGGTTATAGTTAATCCAACAAATAAGTTTCATAGCGATACGGAGAATCAAACGATATCAAAAATTGATATTGAAAATAGATTGTTTAATAATAAAAAACAACTTAAAAGGATAGACTTGGCACTAGATATCCTTGACGATGAAGCCAGAAGGATTATAGTTGATTATTATATTCATGATTTAGGATGGATTGTAATAGCTAGAAAAGTTGGAACATCAGATAGAAATTGCCGAAGAATTAGAGATGAAGCAATGATTCAAATACACGAAGCATTTTATGCAGAAAGACTTGATATGAAAACTGGACACGCTCAAATTGCTCTAGATGCTGTCATGGTCTAAAAGTATGTCCTAATTCTGTCCCTATCGTGTCCTAATAATACCATATATTAATGATATAATAATATTGTGAAAGTTTACAGAAGTAAGCCGAAGCTACCCCCACAGCAATCACCCATTCATATCCTTCGAATGGGTGATTATTATATTGTAAAGAAGGGATGATATTGAATACTGTACAGCCAATAAGAGACTTTGAACTTATAGAAGACATTGGAGAGTTTTTAAGGTTATCATCATATAGAAATTTTGTGCTTTGGTCAACAGGAATATATGCTCCCATAAGGATATCTGATATATTAGATTGGAAAGTACGCGATGTTCGTAACAAGGATTTCGTATCTATACGTGAGAAGAAAACTGGCAATGAACAACTATTCCCAATCAATAGTGAATTGAGAAAAATACTGGATCACTATATAGATGGGAAAAAAGATTATGAATATTTGTTTGCTTCAAGACAAAAAAATGGTAAAGGTATATACGGACCAATTTCAAGACAGCAAGCATATTATATCCTCAACGTAGCTGCAAAGTATTTTAAACTACAAAATATTGGGTGTCATACGATGAGAAAGACTTTTGGATATCATTATTATCAACAAACTGGAGATATTATTACATTACAAGAGATTTATGGCCATTCTCATTTTAGTATTACAAAGAGATATATTGGTTTAACTCAAGAGATGAAAAATAAGGCTGTAAAAGATTTTAAATATAAGAAGTTAAGGAAATCAAGTTGATGATTGAATTCTGTTTGTCATATTAATGTTTTGTCAAACTCACATATATGTTTTTAATTATATATATAGAAGGAAAAATTTTCGTTGAGTTTAACACAATAGTAAGATATGACAAACTCAACACAATAGAGTAAAAAGGATTTTTAATAACTTTAATTGTATATTCTATGTATTTATTATTTGTAAATTACCATGAATTATCGTAATCAAAATAATACTTGGGAATATAAAATAAGTTGATCTATATTCTAAATGTAGGATTAATCATCAGATATACTAATAAATGAAAAATGAAAAATGAAGTGGGTTTCATAGCAGCATCACTTGAATAAGAGTGATATTAACTATTTATCCACTTCATATTTGTATATTATTTGTATTATGAGGGGGGTGGAAGACCAAGATATACTTGGAGCTTCCTGAATGGAAGACCAAGACATGCTTGGAACTTCCTAAATAACTAACCCCCTACCTAGTACATATAAAGTCTATTAGTACAATAGGTAGAATGAAACCAATAAACATGATAGTTACGCGCATTGTTATATTGGAACTTTGACGTTCGAATGCATTGCTATCCATTAAGTTCATTCTCATAATACAAACCTCCTTTATTTTCTAGATTATAATATATGCTACAATCAATATATTAATTCTCAACTACCATGGACACCATAATAGATACTTTTAAATATATTTAAAGGCTAAAAGGTACTTCCAGCGACTTACATCACTTGCGGGTGCTCAGACGCCCAAAGCGTGTTTAGTTACAAATAATATTTTTAGAGGGTTTCCAGTTCCGCACGAATAAAAAGAAAAGGAATGAGCCATGATGGACCACAAAAATGATTCAAATGAAAATATAAATACCCTTACAGTTTCAGGAACAGTAATGGCTAAAATATTAAACGTTACTGATCGTAGAGTTAGACAGTTTGCAGAAGAAGGATTAATAGATAAAGCAGCTAGAGGAAAGTATGCATTGATATCAAGTGTACAAAAGTACATAGCATTTATAAAAACGAATAAAGATATTGAAGGTTCTAAAGTCAAAGAACTAAATTATGATGATGAACATGCAATACATGAAAAAGTTAAAAGAGAAATAGCTGAAATTACACTTGCTAAGATAAAAGGTGAAGTACACGAGGCACAGGACGTTAAGCATGTAATGGAACATATGCTATCAAACTTTAGAGCTAGATTGATGAATGTTCCTTCCAAGTTAGCACCTATATTATTAGCAAGAGATAACATACCTGTCATTCAATCTATGATAGAGAAAGAAGTTATTGAAGTTTTAGAAGAGTTATCGGAGTATAATTCAGAAGTATTCTTATCACAGGACTACATTGCATTAGAAGATGAAGATGAAGAGGAAGATGAAGAAATTGACAGCGAAAACGAAGAAGAATACGAAAACCAAGAAAACAATTAAAGCTAAAACCCTTAGATTGTTCAAAGAAATTGCTAGAATATTATCGCCACCACCTAAGTTAACCGTTAGTGAGTGGGCAGATCAATATAGAAAACTTTCATCTGAAAGTTCTGCAGAGCCGGGGCAATGGAGAACTGATAGAGCGCCATATCAAAAAGAGATTATGGACGCAGTTAGTGATCCAGAAGTAGAGAAAATAGTGGTAATGTGCTCTTCACAAGTTGGAAAAACAGAAATCCAACTAAATATCATTGGTTATCATATTGATTATGACCCAGCTCCGATAATGGTAGTAATGCCAACAGAGTTACTTGCAAAAGCGTTTTCCAAAAAACGTCTTGCAACTATGATTAGAGATACACCAGCAATAAAAGATAAGATTAGTGAAAGTAAATCTAGGGATGGTGACAATACCATCCTTGAAAAAGGATTCCCAGGGGGATACGTTGTTATGGTTGGGGCAAACTCACCTACAAACTTATCGAGTAGACCAATTAGGATATTACTGGCCGATGAAGTAGATAGATTTCCTCTTTCAGCCGGCAATGAAGGTGATCCATTAAGTTTAGCAGAAAAAAGAACAACAACATTTCATAATAAGAAAAAGATATTTGTATCTACCCCGACAGATAAAGAGACTTCTAGAATTGAAGTTGAATTTGAAGCAAGCTCTAAAGAAGAATGGAATTTAGCATGTCCAATGTGTGGAAGATATCAACCATTATCATGGTCTCAAATTAGATTTGATGATGAAACAATGGAATGTAAATATTGTAAAGAACGTTTTTCTGAATTTGAATGGAAAGAACAGCCAGGCATATGGATACCTAGCAAACCAGAGATTACTAATGTGCGTGGTTTTCATTTAAACGCACTAGCTAGTCCATGGGAACGCTGGGGTACTATCATAGATAACTTTAGAGAGGCTAAAGCTAAGGGTAAAGAAGTATTAAAAACATGGGTTAATACAACGCTTGGGGAATCTTGGGAAGATCAAGAGGGTGAAATGGCCGATGAAGAGGCTCTTCTTAAGAGAAGGGAACGCTATGGATGTGAACTACCTGACAAGGTACTCATAATTACAGCTGGGGTTGACGTCCAAGATGATAGATTAGAAATAGAAGTAGTTGGTTGGAGTCATAATTTTGAATCATGGGGTATTGAATACAGACAATTTATGGGTGACACTACCAATGATATGGTTTGGAAAGACCTAGACCAGTACTTAATGAAAGAATTTAGTTTTGAAGATGGAAACAAGTTAATGATATCATGCTGTTGCGTTGATAGTGGTTATAATGCTTCAGATGTATATAAATTCTGCAAAAAAAGAGAACATCGAAGGATATTTGCTATAAAAGGTAAGGGTGGGTATGGAATCCCTTTTATTGGAAAGCCAACAAGGAGTAATAAAGAAAAATGCGCCTTATTTACTCTTGGTGTTGATGCAGGAAAGTCAAAATTAATATCAAGATTAAAAGTGCAGTTTGAAGAAGAGACTGGATATTGTCACTTTCCTATTGAAAGTGGTCGTGGTTATGACCAATATTACTTTAAAGCACTCACTAGTGAGCGTAGAGTAGTTAAATATTCTAAAGGAGAAAGGCAATTTGAGTGGAAAAAGAAAAAAAGTGGAGCAAGAAATGAAGCGCTAGACTTAAGAAATTATGCTACAGCAGCAGTTGAAATACTTAATCCACCCTTTGATGTGCTTGAAAAGACTATTAAAAACAAGCCTAATCAAAATATTAGAGTTGATAATAGTCAAAAACCTCGAAGAGGTGTGGTTAATAGGGGTATTGAAATTTAGAAAGCAGGTGATAAATAACATGGCTGAAACTAGACTTACGATGACAAAAGAACGTCTAAATCAATATTATGATGCAGAAAAGGCAATACTTGCTGGTCAAGAGTATAAAATCGGAACTCGCAGCCTAAAAAGAGCTGATTTAAAGACTGTTCAAGATGCAATTAAGGAATTAGAAAAAACGGTTGATGAATTAACAAAGAAAGAAATAACAGGTGCATCTAGAAAATCCTTTAGAATTACACCTAGAGATTTATAGGAGGTATTAAGGTGAATATTATAGACAAAACAATAAACTACTTTAGTCCTCAAAAGGGTCTTGAAAGAGAAATTGCCAGAGTAAAAACAGACATACTTAATAGTGGTTATTCTGGGAGTGGTGCAAGTCATGACAAGAAGTCAATGAAGGGTTGGACAGATAAAAGCGAGAGCCCATTTAAGGATATTGATAAAAATTTACCCACCTTGAGAAGTAGATCAAGACAATTGTTTATGAATGCTCCAATTGCTACGTCTGCAATTAAGACCAACAGAACAAATGTTGTTGGACAAGGACTTAAACTTAAAAGCAGAATAGATTTTACAAGACTTGGTATAACTCAAGAGGCTGCTGATCAGTGGGAAAAAAATACAGAGAGGGAATTTAATCTTTGGGCAAAATCTAGATGGTGTGATGCAACACGTCTTAATAATTTTTTCGAATTACAACAAATTGCACTAATGTCTTGGCTAATGAATGGTGATGGATGGGCACTTATTAAGCAGCAAGATATAACTAGATTTATGCCATATTCATTAAATATTTATCTTATTGAAGCGGATAGAATATCAACTCCCCAAAAAGATGTTAATGGTAATTGGCTTACTTTAGATAATGAAATAAAGAAAGCTGCTAATGGCAACTTAATCTATAATGGAGTAGAAATAAACTCAAATGGTGCCGTTGTAGCATATTGGATTTGTAATTCATATCCCTCAGACAACAACATGATTAAAAAAGATTGGACAAGAGTTGAAGCATTTGGTAAAAACACAGGAAACCCGAACGTACTTCAATTGATGGAATCAGAACGATGTGAACAATATAGAGGGGTTCCTTACCTTGCTCCAGTAATTGAATCACTAAAGCAAATTAGCAGATACACAGAAGCAGAACTTACTGCAGCTGTTGTAACTGCTTTTTTTACAGCATTTATAAAGCAAGAGGGTTCAAGAAATGATAATACTTGGGAGCAATCAATACCTCAAGAGCAAAGAGTTGATGATTTTGACCCTAATTCATATGAACTTGGTGCTGGAACAATTAACATTCTTGGCCCGGGTGAAGATGTTGTTATTGCAGATGCTAAAAGACCAGCTAGTGGATTTGATCCATTCGTTAGATCAATTCTAAAAATGATTGGTGCAGCACTTGAGATACCCTTTGAATTACTAATCAAGTCATTTGAAGCTTCCTATTCGGCAAGTAGAGCTGCACTACTTGAAGCGTGGAAATCATTTCGAATGAGAAGAACATGGTTTGCAGACGATTTTTGCCAACCGATTTATGAAATATGGCTTTCAGAGGCAGTAGCTAGAGGACGTATCAAAGCACCAGGATATTTTAATGACCCATCAATTAAAAATGCATGGTGTGGGTCTGAATGGATTGGACCATCTCCAGGACAGATTAATCCAGTACAAGAGGTTACTGCATCTGCTTTAAAGGTTGCTAATGGATTTAGTACAAGGGAAAGAGAAACAATGGAGCTCACTGGTGGTAACTTTGATGATAATGTTACACAAATATCTAGAGAAAACAAGGCTTTAGGTGAAGCCAGTATGTTGCCTACAAAGGAAGGAGAAAATAACAATGCCTAATGCATTTTGGGAATTTAAAAACAAATCAGAATCAACAGCCGAACTTATGTTGTACGGTGAAATTGCTAGTCAAGAAAGTTGGTGGGATGAACTAATCACACCCAAAAAGTTTGCAAAAGATTTGAAAAATCTTGGGAGTAAAGACAATATTATTGTAAGAATCAACAGTGGTGGTGGAAGTGTATCAGCTGCAACAGCAATTTATACACAGCTTAGGGATAACAATGCAAAGATTACAGTGATTATTGATGGAATAGCAGCTAGTGCAGCCACTATTATTGCAATGGCTGGAGATGAAATCAAGATACCTCGAAATGGAATGATGATGATTCATGATCCTTCCTACACTTTGTGGGGGAATTATAACGCTGAAAGTTTTAGGAAGTTAGCGGACACATTAGATACTGTTAAAGAGGCAATCTTATCTACTTATGAAAGTAGAACGGGAATGACTAGGGATGAGCTTTCTGAATTAATGTCAGATGAAACATGGCTTACAGGTGAAGAGGCTGTAGAAATGGGATTTGCTGATTCATTATTATTTGAAGAAGCTACAAATGTCATGAATGGTAACATGTTATGTGTAAATAATGTTTCTCATGATATCTCACATTTTAAAACACTTGTAGCAAGGCTAGAAAAGAACAAGTTTATCTCTGAATCAAGTAACACTAGTACTCAGAACTTAACTGAGACTATTAAAAATAATCAAAATGAAGGAGGTCTTCAAGACGTGGAAATTAAAACGGTAGAAGATTTAAAAAATGCTTATCCTGATTTAGTGAATCAAGTGATTGATACAACTAGAGAAGAAAGTTCAAAAAATGAGAGAGACAGATTAAAAGCTATTGATGAAATAGCAAATACTCTTGATCCCACATTGGTCGTAAATGCTAAATATGGTGATACAGTTATGAGCGCTCAAGAACTTGCTTTTGAAGCAATTAAAAATGATGCACAAAAAGGTATTAACCATCTTAAAGAAGTTGCAGACGATGCAACTAATTCAAATGTTACTGGTGTTGGAGTAAAACCAAATACCCAAGAGGAAGAAGCCAAAGCAACAGCTTCTCAAGAAACAGTTAACGCAATGGTTGCAGGAGCAAATAATAGGAGGGAAAACTAATGACAGAAAGTTTATATGGTGAAGTAGGTTCAATCGAATATGATAACCTTGTTGCTGGTAATAATGTACCCTTATTGGTTAAAGGTGTTGTTGTAGCAGCTGGGCAAGGAGTATTAAAAAAAGGTAGTGTATTAGGTATTGTAACGGCAACAAGTAAAGGATTATTTTGTGCGGCTGCATCTGTAGATGGCAGTCAAGAAGCAAAGTTTGTTTTAGCAGATGATGTAGATGCAACGGAAGAAGTTGTAGCACTATGTTATCAATCTGGTGAATTAAACCGTGGTGCTTTAATTTTTGACTCAACGGACACAGCAGAAATGCATGAAGACGAACTAAGAAAAAATGGTATCTTTTTAAAAGATATTAATTAATAGGAGGCTATAAACAATGGGTGATAATAATATTCAAATTTATTCAACAAGAGAAATGATGACAGCGGTTGTTTTGATGAAACCAGCGTACTCATTCTTTAGAGATACTTTTTTCTCTAAAATACAAACGAGTGTTGCTAGTAAGATTGATGTAGATTTCAAAAAGGGTAGAAGAAAAATGGCTCCTTTTGTAGCACCTCGTGTAGGTGGTGTTCCAGTAAGTAGAGAAGGATATAGAACTGATACATATTCAGTGCCTAAAATTGCGCCTGAAAAGATTACTACTGTAGATGATATCTCAAGCAGACAAATGGGAGAATCAGTTTACAGTATCAAGACTCCTGCTCAAAGAGCTGCTGAATTAACTGGAGAAGATTTAGCTGATCTTGATGAACAAATTACCAGAAGAGAAGAGTGGATGTGTAGAGAAATTCTTCTTAATGGGAAAGTTACAATGAAAGGCATCATTGACGATAAAACCGAATCTACAGTTGATCAGGAAGTAGATTATGGATTTACTCAGAAAGTAACTTTAACTGGAGAAGAAAAATGGGATGCGCCAACTACATCTGATCCACATAATGATTTAAAAATATGGAGACAAGGTGTAATTAAATCAACAGGTAAAGCACCTAATGTAGTTGTAATGGCATCTGATGTAGCAACTATATTTATTAATCATCCAGTTATTCAGAAACTTAATGACGTTTCAAGATACACTTTTGGAAAAGTTGAACCTAAAATCATCAGTCCAGCTGTAACACTTGTTGCATTTCTCCCTGATCTTGGCTTAGAAATCTATCAATATGATGAATGGTTCATTGATGATGATGGTGTTGAAAAAGCCATGATGCCTGAAAAACATTTAATCATGGGTAGTATTAACATGGGTAAAAGGTTATATGGCGCTGTTACTCAGATTGAGTCAGGTTCATTTGTTACATATGAAGGACAAAGGATACCTAAAAATATCGTTGATGAGAAAAACGATATTACAAAATTAAGATTAAGTGCTAGACCATTGCCAGTGCCAAATGACATTGATGATTGGTATGTTGCTGTAGTCTATTAGGAGGTACATACATATGGCAGTAATAGTTAAAAAATACAAAGTCAGAAGCAATAAAATTGAGTATAACGTTGGAGAGATTGTAGAAGATCTCTCCATAGAAGATGAAGAGATGCTAATTGAAAAAGGCTATTGTTCAAGAGTTGACGATGAGGAAGCAGATGATGAAGAAGTTGCTGATAGCAATGACTTTGATCTATCAAAATTAAACATTGAAGATGCAAAGAAACGCATTCAAAGTATTGATGATATTGACCAACTTGATAATCTTCTAGAGCAAGAATCTTCTGGAAAGAGCAGAAAAGGATTAGTTGAATTCATTGAAACAACTATTTTAGAGCATCAGGCTAAATAAAGTAAAGGTGATAAGATGCTGAAATTAAAAGATTTACTTGAAAGTGATTTAAATACTTTTATCAATACAGACGATTTTTCAGAAATTCACAAGGTCAATGGTGTTGATATGGAAATCATCATTGACAAAGAACAATTAAAAGAACATGCATCAAAGATTATCGGAGACGATGGCTTGTACGAGGTGAACGTTCTTTTTTATGTGAAAAAAAGTGAATATGGAATTAAACCAGTATGTGGAGAACGAATAAGTATTGATGGAGATAAGTTCAAATGTTATGACGTTAATGAAGAAGGAATGCTTTATATTATTGAATTGGTGGCGATTGATTCTTGATAAATTTAAGTTATGAAAAGGGAAAGACAGAAGGTAAGTTAGGAAAACAAAAAAAAGAAACCCCAGCGGTTATGTCAAGAGCGATTAATAGAGCTACAGCTAACATGAAAACTACCGCTAATAAAGAAGCAAGGATTCTTTATCATTTAAAATCAAAAGACATTAGTACAACATTTACTCTTAAAAAAGCATCAAAAAGCAATTTGAAGGCGCTTGTTATTTCAAAAGGTTCAAAACTAGGGCTAGAAAAATACAAGGTTAGTCCAACGCAACCTAAGCCTGGTAAAGCACCTAAAGTATTAAAGGTTGCAGTTAAAAAAGATGGATTAAAACCTATTGAAGGAGCATTTGTTGCGGATATTCATGGTATAAAGATATTTAAAAGAACTACAAAAAACAGACTTCCAATTACTAGAAAAATGGGGCCCTCTGTTCCACAGATATTAAAAAACAAAGACATTGTAAAAAGTACTGAGAAAGCAGCAATGAAAATTTATAAAACTCGACTAGACCATGAAATTAAAAGGGTTTTAGGAGCTGAAAAGTAAATGATTCCTATTGAATTACAAGATTATTTAAAAGACAGTATCAAAGAATTATTAAATGGATTCAAAGTCAAAAATTCAAACAATGAATTAAGTGATTTTAATATTTATTCACAAAACATTCCTGTAAAACAAGGAAAAAAAGATAAAGAGCATTATCCATTAATTGTAATTGCAATAGACGAAGGTAGAAGTTCAGATGATGATGACCCTGCATCGGCTGATATTGCAATTTTAGTTGGTATTTATGATGATAGTGAAGACAATCAAGGTTATCGTGATGCAATTAATGTGGGTAATAAGATAATAAATTACTTATTATCTCAAACGCACTTTGATAATAAGCATACACTTAAGCTACCTTTGTCCTATCAACTACCACAGGAAGATATTTCGCCTTATTTTTTACTAGCTATCAATACAACATGGAATGTACCACAAATAACAATCAAAGATGACCAATACACGTAGAAAGGAATGAGAAAACATGGCATATAAACATGGCGTTTATATTCAGGAAACACCAACTAAATTGATTGCACCAGTTTTAGCAAACAGTGCGATACAGTTTATAGTTGGAACGGCTCCAGTTAATTTACTAGATGATCCATCAAGTGCTGTAAATAAAATTATTGTTCTTAATAATTTTGATGAAGCAGTTGAGAAGGTTGGTTATTCAGATTCATTTGATAAATTTTCTTTGTGTCAAGCTATTGATGCATCTTTTAGAATCTTTAATGTTGCACCTATAGTAGTTGTAAATGTACTTGATCCTAGTATTCACAAAATTGCTGTAGTAGATGAACTTAACCCTTTAGTAGCAAGAGAAGTGATCATAGAAGAAGAAGGTATCTTGTTAGATGCCAACTTTGTAGTAAAGGACTCAACAAAAACCACTACATACACCAAGGGTACGGACTATACTTTAGAATTTAATGATATGGGGCATGTATTGTTAAAGGCTTTATTAACAGGAACAATACCAGTAGATGAAACACAGTTATCATTTGGATATAATCAGTTAGATCCAGGTGCAGTTACTGCAGCGGATATTATTGGAGAATATGACATCTTAACAGGAATTTATACAGGACTTCAATTGATTGATCAAGTGTTTCCAGTCAAATCATTGATTCCAGGAGTAATTAATTTACCTGGATGGAGTCATCTACCAATTGTAGCGGCAGAAATGATTGCTAAAACAACAAACATAAATGGTTTGTTCAAATGTGAATGCTTACTAGATATTGATTCAAGTTCTGAAGGTGCATTAATCTTCACTGATGTTGCAGCTTGGAAACAAGAAAATAACTACATTAATGAGCATGCAATTGCGCTATGGCCAAAAGTAAAGGTTTCCTCTAAGGAATACTTTATGTCTGCATTATTTGGCGCACTTATTGCTAATACAGATCATGTAAATGAAGATATTCCTTATGTTTCACCATCAAATAAGCCTTTTAAAATTGAAGCCACAATCATTGATGATGGAACGGAGGTATTTCTTCAATTACCACAAGCCAATGAACTTAACGGTGTTGGTGTTGTGACTGCAATAAACTTTAATGGATGGAAAAGCTGGGGTAATAATACAAGTAAATACCCTTTAACTGTTGATCCTAAAGATAGGTTTATATCTGTAAGAAGAATGTTCGATTGGTGGGGTAATCAGTTTATTAATACGTACACTCAAAAAGTAGATGACCCATTAAATTTAAGACTAATCGAATCCGTTGTAGACGCAGAAAATATTAAAGCGAATGGATTTAAGGCAAGATTTCAAATTGCAGATGCAAGGATTGAATTTTATCAAATTGAAAATCCTACATCAAATCTCATGAATGGAAGTATTAAGTTTAAGCAATATTTAACCCCATATACACCAGCTGAAACCATTGAAAATGAACTTGAATTTGACCCAAGCGCTTTAACAAGTGCTATATTTGGAGGTGCTAATTAATGGGTGTTAACGCTATTCCAGATAAGATTGTAAATTACAATTTATATAACGATGAAGAAAAACTCTTTGGTGTTGGTGGAGAAATAACTCTTCCAAACTTTGAGGCAATGACAGAAACAATTAGTGGAGCTGGTATCTTAGGAGAAATTGAAAGTCCTAACCTTGGACATTTTGGAAGTCTACCACTAGAAATTCCACTTAGAATGCTTGATGAACAAAGCATGAAGATTGTAAGTAAGAGCATGGCAACTATTACACTTAGGGCATCCGAACAAAGCTATGATGTTTCATCAGGAGTCACAGAGCATCGAGGTCTTAAAATTGTTACAAAAGGCATTCCAAAAGGAATAGACCTTGGAACAGCAGGTGTTGGAAAACCTACTGAAACAAAAGTAACCTTAGAGTTAGTGTACATTAAGATCATGCTAGACAATAAGGTTTTGCTCGAACTTGATAAAATTAATTTTGTATTCATTGTAGATGGCAAAGATTTATTAGCTGATGTAAAAAACCAAATATAAATTAGGAGGTAGGTAGTTTTGGACGATAAAAAACAATCGAAAGTAAAAGAGGAGTCAACTGACTCAGTTATTGAAGAAGTGGTTGATCTTGAAGGTGAAGATTCAACCGAGGAAGATGAATATATTGTTAAATTTGATAAACCGTTTACTTTTGAAGGTAATACATATCAAGAGGTTGATTTATCGGGTATGGAAGATCTTTCTACTGCTCAGTTAAAAACAGCTGAGAAAATATATTCAAAGAAGGGAAATGCATCTGCTATAGCTGAAATGAGCATAGCCTATGCATGTATTGTTGCTCACATGGTTACTAAGAAACCTATAGAATTTTTTGATAGATTACCAGCTAAAGAGGGTATGAAAATAAAAAACTTATTAATCGGCTATTTATACAGCTAGGAGTAAGGCAAGGTGATGGAGAAATACTACAAAGAGTAGCCATCAACCTTGCCTTTAATACTTTTACAAGCCTAGAATTCTATCTAAACCTTTCGATAGAAGAGTTTGTAAGGGTAGCCGAAGAAGTTAGTGAGGTGAGTAAAAAGCATGGCTAAAAAAACGACATACGAAACTATTCTTGCTATTGGTGGTAAAGTACAATCATCAATGGGAAAGGCTTTTTCTCAAGCTCAAAAGAATATTTCTGGTCTTGAAAAACAAACAAAAGCAGCCAATGCAACTAATAAGGGATTTTCAGTAGGGTTAAAGACTGTTATTGGAGGCGCATTGGCATATAAAGCGTTTAGTTCTGCAAAAAGTTATTTAAATGAATCTGTTGAAGCAGCAAAAGTGCAAATTGAAGTTGAAACAAAACTTGCAACGGTATTAAAACAAAGAACAAATGCTTCTGAATCACAAATACAATCAATATTAAGCTTATCAGAAGCACAAGAACAACTGGGAATAATTGAAGGAGATGTTCAAATTGCTGGAGCACAACAATTATCTACATTCGTGAATCAAACAGCATCGGTAGAAACGTTATTACCTGCAATGAATAACTTACTTGCTCAGCAAAAAGGGCTTGCAGCTACTACAGGAGATGCAGTAAATATTGGAAATTTAATGGGAAAAGTTTTAAATGGTCAAACAGGAGCACTCACACGTGTAGGTATCTCTTTTAGTACTGCACAAGAAAAGGTACTTAAGTATGGTAATGAACAGGAAAAAGCCGCAATGCTAGCCCAGGTTATTAATGAAAATGTAGGGCAAATGAATAAGGCACTTGCTGAAACTGATGAAGGAAAAATAAAACAATCAACAAATATGTTCGGTCAGATGCAAGAAATGATTGGCAAGAAAATACTTCCAATACAAGCTAAATTCTATGGTTGGTTTGCTGATAAGATTCCTATGATTCAAGGCTTTGTATTAGGTTTAATTGAAAACATTTCAAATGGTGTTACTTTTGTAGGTAATTCTCTTTCTAAATTAAAGCCATATGTGACTTCTGCAGTTGCTAAGTTTGGTCTTTTTAAACCTACGATAAATAATATAACTCAAAAGATATCATGGCTTAAGGGCGTTGCAGTGGATTCTTTTAACAAGATTAAAGCTGTGATAACAGAAAATATACCAACCTTAGTAAGTATTAAAACTAGAATCATCGAGGTAGCAACTAATATTCAGGAAAAACTTAATGGAGCTTTTGAAACTGCAAAGCCTGTCATACAGTGGATGTTTACTGATGCATTGCCTCAAGTTGTAGCAATTTTAATATCAGTAGCGGATAAGGCAACACTTGTCTATGACTTTATAGCTAATAACTGGCCATTAATTGAGCCAATTGTTTATGGTATAATTGGCGCATTTGTAGCTTATAAAGTTATTAATGGAATTATGACAGCTTATACTATTGTCACAGGAATAGCATCTGCTGTAACAGGAGCATTTGGAGTAGCTATAGCTTTTGTAACTTCACCTATTGGCCTTGTTGTTATTGCTATTGGTGCATTGATTGCTATTGGTGTTCTTCTTTATAAGAACTGGGACAAAGTTAAAGCATTTATGATAAGAATTGTAACAGGTATAAAAGATGGAATTGTAAATGCCTTTAATAACGTGGTTGCATTCTTTAAAGAATGGGGTCCAAAAGTTCTTATTGCCCTTACAGGACCATTTGGAATTGCAGTTTCATTAATAGTTCAAAACTGGGATACAATTAAGGTCTTTTTTAGTAATGTATGGATTGCTATTCAAGAGATATTTGCAAATGTTGGTACATGGTTTTCTGAAAAGTTTTTAGCTGCTGTTGAAGGAATAAAAACTGTATTTTCTGGAATAGGAGAATTCTTTGGGGGTATTTTTGATAATGTTGTAGGTACATTTAAAGGCAATATTAATATGATTATTGGACTTATCAATTTTATGATTGATAAGATAAATGGTATTAGTATTGAGGTTCCAGATTGGGTACCAGAAATAGGTGGTAAGACAATAGGGTTAAGCATTCCAAACATACCTCAACTTGCAAATGGTGCATATATTAAACATACACCGGGAGGAGTGCTTGCTAATATCGGGGAAGGAAATCACGATGAAGCAGTTATACCACTTGGAAGTAGACTTGATAAAATTTTTGGTAAGTTAGTGGGTAATAAAACATCAAATGAAAATGAAAATATGTCTTTTACTTATTCACCTAATATCATAATTCAAGGTAATGCTGATGAAAATGTAGTCAGAAAAGCCCTTGATGATGCTCAAAGAGAATTCGAAAAACAAATGAAGACGTGGTTATCAAATAACAAACGATTAAAATTTTCATAAGTAGGTGAATGCCTTGACTACATATAAAACAGTTTTAGGAGATACATGGGATAATATATCTTATAATCAGTATGGATCAAGTAAATTTATAAAAGAATTAATGGAAGCCAATAAAAAACATATTGGAACGGTTATATTTGCCTCTGGTGTGCAAATAATGACACCAGAATTAATAGAAGTCGAAGTAAATAATGATTTACCACCTTGGAGGCGTTGAAATGGAAGCACGAAGATCATATATAAAAATTGAATATCAAGGAATTGATATCACAAAGAATATAGAAAATGATCTAGAAAGCTTTACTTATTCTGATAACGCCTCTGGTGTTGCTGATGATATTTCAATTACTTTAAATAATGATTCGAAAAAATGGTTATTTGATTGGAAACCTACAAAAGGTGATAGTATTAAAGCATCTATGTTAACTAAAAACTGGAGATATAATAAAGATATTCAGGAATTAGTATGTGGTAAATTCATCGTAGATAATGTTGAGTTTGCTGGAAGACCTCTTATAGTAAATATTGGGGCTATTTCAACTCCTTCAAGTTCTGGGTTCATGGAAATTGAAACGTATAGAACATGGAAACAAATTAGTATTAAGCAAATAGCCGAAACAATGGCTAAGAATCATTCTATAGGAATAATCTATGATACAAAATTTAATCCAATTATCAAACACGTTGAACAAGATGGCACTTCAGATAGTGCTTTTTTATTTGAGTTATGTCAAAAAAACGGTTTAGCAATTAAAGCATATAGCAATAAGTTGATTATTTTTAAAGAAGAAGAATACGAAGCTAAAAAAGCAGTTGCTACATTCAAAGAGACTGACCTAAAGAGCTGGTCGGGAAAAAATACTTGGACGGATACAGGATACAGTGGTTGCCAGGTATCATATTCTAATCCTTCAAATGGTAAAACACTATCATATACATTTATTGACAAAACAAAAAAAAATGGAAAGATTTATAAAGTTAAAGAAGCGGTCTCAAATCTAGCAGAAGCACAACTGCTATCAAAAAGTACCTTAAGGAACTTGAATAAGCAAGAAAATACTCTATCAGCTGAAGTTCTTGGTGATCTTAGATTGATTGCAAGTTCATGCGTTAATATTGTAGGGTTAGGAATGTTTGATGGAAAATATTATATTGATAAAGCAACTCATAGTAAGAGCAACGAATATAGCACTTCACTTGAAATGCATAAAGTACTGGAGGGATATTGATGCGTGACGCTATTAGAATTGGCATTGTATCAAGCGTAGATTATACCAATGGTACTGTGCAGGTATTGTTTGGAGATAGGGATAATTCAGTTAGTAAAGATTTGTATGTTTTATCATTTGAATATGATATGCCAAGCGCAGGAGATTATGTTTTATGCGCTTTTTTACCTCATGGTGGCGGAGAAGGTTTTTGCTTAGGAAAGTATTTTAATAATGAAAACAAACCTATTGAAACTGGCAATATTTTTCGTAAAGATATTATGGATGAAGCCTATGTTAAGTATGAAAAGTCAACAAAAACACTAATAATTAGTGCTGATAACATAAGACTAGATGGTAACATTGATATTAATGGAGATTTGGTAGTAAGTGGTAATATAAATGCTTTAGGAAGTGTTACTGCTTCTAATATTCCATAGGGAGTGATTAAAAATGATAGGCACTTTTGGAAAAAGAGTTTTTGAGACATCCGATAAAAAAATATTAACATTCTTAGGCCTTACTAGAAACACAGCTGCTAGATTTGGCTATCATGAAATAATTGGGAAAAAGCCACTAACAGAGTATTTGGGTCCAGCTCTTGATACGATATCTTTTACTATTAATTTAAATGCTAGATTCGGTGTAAATGTTAGAAATGAAATGAATGAATGGGTATTAATGGCCACAAAGGGAGAAGCATATCCACTGATAATAGGAAATAGAGCACTGGGCACCGATTTATGGATTGTACAAAGTGTTGGACAGGCATGGAACATAGTTCTTAATCAAGGGGAGTTAATATCCGGCTCGCTCGATATTACTTTAGAAGAATATATTTCAAGGGTGTGATCAGATGATTATAGATACAAATGCAAATATTAAAATAGACTTTGGAGCAATTGGAGCACAAGAGATAATGCAAAATTTATCAGTTCTATATTCAACTCCCCAGGGGAGCGTAGCCTTTGACAGGGAATTTGGCATTGATTGGAGCATCCTAGACAATCCGCTACCCATTGCAAGAAGCCTGCTTATTTCTGAATACATAATAAAAACTAAAAAATATGAGCCTAGAGCAGAAATAGTTAGTATAGATTTTTTAAATGAGGATGACGAAGCATTATTAAAACCAAAGGTGGTGATTAAGCTTGTCTGATATTTTTGACAATGTACCCGATATTAGTTTTGTTAACAAAGATGTTGAAACCTTACTATCAGAAATGATAAGTGAATACGAACAAGCCTACTTGCAACAAACTGGTGAAACCAAAACTCTAGCACAAGGCGATCCAGTAAGGATATTTATATATTCACAGGCATTAAGGATATATGCAGCCTATCAATTAATTGATTATTCTGCTAAACAAAATTTACTGAAATATGCTGAAGGAGATTATCTCGATAATATTGGAGTAAGAATTGGAGCTCTTAGGCTTCAGGCTTCATCAGCAATATCAAAAGTCAGATTCACTTTATCTGCAACTCAAATAAATACTGTGCCAATTCCAAAAGGAACAAGGGTTAGTACTAGTACTAGCATCTTTTTTGCTACAGAGGAATATGCAGAAATATTACCGGGTGATTTATACGCTGATGTAAATATTCAATGTTCTATTAGTGGAAGTATAGGTAATGGATTTACATCAGGGCAAATAAATGTACTTGTAGATCCAATTGGATTTATTCAATCCGTATCTAATATTACGACATCTCAAGGTGGAACAGATATAGAAAGTGACGAAGCTTTTAGAAACAGAATCGTAATAAAGCCAGAAAGTTTTAGTGTTGCTGGACCATCAGGAGCATACGAGTATTTTGCTAAACAATACAATCAATCAATTATTGATGTAATGGTTTCATCACCCTTACCAGGACAAGTAGATGTTAGATTTATTTTAGAAAACGGAGAAATACCTAACGAAACATTACTTACTGAGGTTGAATCTTACTTAAGTAATAAAACAAGAAGACCTCTAACTGACCAGGTTATTGTTGGTGCGCCAAATCAAGTATCATACGACATTGATGTTACCTACTACATACGTAAATCTGATGTAGTATTAATATCAGATATTCAAGTAGCAATAGAGAATGCAAAGTCAGAATTTATAATATGGCAAAAGTCAAAAATCTCTAGATCAATAAATCCGGATGAATTGCTATATAGGTTAATAAATGCTGGAGCAAAAAGAGTTGTAATAAATGAGCCACAATATTATGCACTACTTGAAACGCAAGTTGCTATAGAAAACAATATAAACTTTGTGTATGGAGGGGTTGAAGATGATTAATATTAAAGAATCTAGCCTTATTAGTCTTTTACCTCCTAACATTAGAGAAAATAGTGATGTAATAGCTGCATGTAAAGCTATAGATGGTGAATTTCAACTAATGGCTGATTCAATAAAAAACACGCTAATTTTTGCAGATATTAATAATGTTTCAGAAAAATTATTAGATCACTTAGCAATTGAAATTAATACTGATTTTTATGATAACACATTGTCATTGGGAACCAAAAGAAATCTTGTAAAGAATGCTTTGATTTATCATTTTACAAAGGGAACTCCACATGCAGTAGAATTACTTGTAACAGATGCATTTGATAGTGCGAAAGTAGAAGAGTGGTTTGAGTATGGGGGTGACCCTTTTTATTTTAAAGTGACAACATCAGATGCTATCATTGACCCAAATAAAATCAATCAACTAATAGAAGCAATTAGTTCGATTAAGAATATGAGAAGTCACTTAGAAAGTATTAATATTGAAAGAATTACAGTATTACAGCCATCAATAGGAATCTTAATTAGTGGTGGTGATATTACAACTCTTTCAACAAATATTCCAACGTAAGGAGAATAATGATATGGCTAACTTTGGAGTAATGAAAATTACGAATCTTGGTTTAAATCTATTTGCAAAAGCACAGACAGGTACTCAAATCCTATTTACTAAAATGCAGTCAGGAAACAGCATACTTCCTCCAGGAACTGTAATTGAAACACTAACTCAGTTAATATCACCTGATTTTGATGTTGATATTGAATCTATAACTATTGATCAAGTAAATCACATTGCAAAAATTAAAGGGACAAAAGATAATATAGGCATGTTAGAAGGTGTCTTTTCTAGAGAAATCGGTTTGTTTGCTAATGATCCAGACGTTGGTGAGGTGCTTTATGCATATGCAAATGCTGGGGAGTATCCTGATTACATACCACCTGAATCATCGGGACCATATACAAAGACGTTTGCTATTAATGCAGCCATTGGTAATGCAGCTAATGTTACCGCAGTAATACCTTTAGACATTTATGTTTCTCAAGATACTTTTAATGACTTCAAGGATGAAACTAGTGCGTCTTTGGCTGATTATACGAAGATAATCCCTTATGGTGGAACTACAACTGGAGTAGCAAATACATATGCAATAGCGACACCTACTATATCCGCACTAACTACTGGAATGGCAGTAAGTGTTAAAATCAACATTAATAGTACAGGAGCATCAACACTCAATTGGGATGGTAAAGGTGCTAAAACTATAAAAAAAGCAGATGGAACAAATGTAACAAATTTAAAGTCAACAGGAATTTATACATTGAGGTATGATGGAACAAATTTTATCTTACAGGGTGAAGGAGGTGAGTATGGAACTGCAACCCAAGCGGATGTAAAAAACACTAAAACAATAGGAACGTCACTAGGAGTAATTCAAGGAACATTAGATTTAACAAATCTAACAGCAGGGAATATTAAAAAAGATATTGTTATTGATGGAATTACTGGCACTTTAGTACCATTTCCGAATTTAACTTCTGGTTCATACCCTTTTGCAATAAGTGATACAGATGATGCTTCTGGGTCAACTTCATATGGATTAATAAAATCTATTAGAGTTAAAACTGGTGGCACAGTCACAGTTTCTTTTTCAGCATGGCGTTCATATAATGGGATGTCCTCTTTTGCAAGGGTTTATATAAATGGTATTGCAAGGGGTATAGAAAGAAGTGTTCCATATAGCACTGCAACAACATGGACTGAGGATTTTAATGTAAATGCAGGAGATTATATTCAAATATATGGATATGTAACTCTTAGCCCATATTTAATTAGAGTTGGAGGTTTCAGAATAAAATCTGCTAATGATCAAATGTATAATTTAGTGCAAGGCTCATTATAAATTAGGAGGTTAAATAATGAATTACAAGATTCAATATAATACGCAAGAAGAAAGAAATGTAATTGTAAACAAGAACTTAAGCTTATTCTTAATCGAAGAACAGAATATAACAGAAGGAAATTTTTTGGTATTTTCAGACTTGAAACCTTTAGAGCTTCTATTAAATGACATTAGAAATAATACTGATTTAATTATTTTGAAACAGGAGGGATTACTATAATGAATGAATCTTATTTAGAAAAGTTAATTTCTCTAATTAAGCAAGGAATAATTAATGTTGAACAAATCAAAGATGTTGCATATAAAGCGGAAGTTATAAATCGATTAATTGCTTCAACATAGGAACATATTACGCAGTACATAATTAACTACAAGGGAGCTGTTAAGGCTCTCTTTTTAATGGGGAAAGGAGATGTATATGGATGTAACGATAAATCTTAATCTTATTTTAGCGGTTATATCAATTTTGAGTACTCTTATCGTATCTATTATTGCCATTATTAAGATCTACTCGAAAATAGCTCTGTCTCTAAATAATATTAATAATCATCAAATTCAGACAAATGAGAAGCTCGTAAAAATCGAAACGATGCTACTTGATCTAGATTCGAGAATTGATGAAAATTCAAGTGATATCGAAGAAAATTCGCAACAAATTGAACTTATTAACCAAAAGTGTAAACTTACACATATGAAAAGTTAGGAGATGATTCAATGGTAACAAATATTCAATTAGTGGAATTTGTAAAAAAAGCTTTGAGTGAGAATTGGGGATATTGTTTAGGTTCATTTGGAAATATCTTAACCCCTGCCTTCATGAGCCAAAAAATGAAACAAGGGTATGGTGTCGGTGAGTATAATACTAAGCACAAAACATACCTTCAAAAGTTTCTTAACAAAAGAGTAAGTGATTGTTACGGTCTTGTAAAGGCCTTTGTTTGGTGGAATGATGGTAATGTTAAATACATTGCTAGTCAGGACAGAAATCAAGAAGGGGCTTTTAATGCGGCAAAAGAAAAGGGGCCTATTTCAAATATCCCAGAAATACCAGGACTTGTTTTATGGATGAAAGGTCATGCAGGTATTTATATCGGTGGTGGGGAATTTATTGAATGCGCAGGAGCTCCTACGGGGATGTTTAAAGGTAAGATTCAAAACGGTAAAGTTGTAAGTGGTAGCAAGTTTACGCATTGGTTTAAAGATACTTATATTACATATGTAAGTGCTCCAAAAACAGCAACTGTTCCAGTAAATGAAAAGATTAAGATAGATCTTAATGGAAAGAAAAAAGAGATTATTGGTTATTCAAAAGAAAATGTTATTTATGTTAAATTGAATAATCAGGATGTGGCTTTAAGAACTTTTGCTGAAATGTTGGGTTTGAAAGTAGAATGGGATAACACTAATAAAGTGGTGATGCTTAAGTGCTAAAAAAGAAAAAAGAAGGATTGTTTTCAAAGCTATTACTGTTATTGGTAATAGCTTTAAATATTTGGTTCACTAATAGAGTTTTAAATATTGTTTCAATGGGTATGAGTGAACCAGTAGTATTGATTGGATCATGGTTTTTATTTACTGGAACTGAAGTTTGGATTATGGCAAACATCAAAAAACAAAAAATAAAGAAGGAAAATGGTGATAATAATGGATAAGTTGACATTGAATTTATTTGTTGCAGTTGTATTTGTTTGCATTCTCGGCTTACTATGGTATTACGGAAAGAAAAAAGTTGTTCAAAACATTATTTTAGGTTTAGTAATTCGAGCTGAACTAAATTGGGGTTCAGGAGCTGGGAAAATAAAATTTATAGAGGTTATGTCTAGTATATATGAAAAGCTCCCACTAATTATTCAAGTGTTTGTTCCGCAGGCCATTATAACAAAATGGATAGAAGATGCAGTTAAATACATAAAAACAGAATTGGTGCAAGGTAAAGATGGAGCTACTGTTACAATAGAAGAAAAACTAAGCACTGAATAAAATAAATAGACAAAGAACTATTGGAAAGATTCTCGTTAGTTTGGTCTTTTCATTTGTATCAAGTTTGAAGATGATCTTCTCCACGAGATTAAAAGGGGTTTTTAGTTTTATGTAGAATTATATAATATAGGTATAATAGAACGTATAAATATCATTAGGAGGTGAAAGCATGCTTAATAAAGAAAGAATATTATCATTAATAATTACACTATTAATAGTAGTCATTGGGGCTGAGAGTTATTTTTTAATTAATAAAGATCAAAAAATAAAAAGAATGAATGATGAAGCTATTAATGTAGTTAATGAGTTTGAAATTCAAAAACAAAAGTATGATAGTTTATTAAATAACGAGAGCAAAGAATTAGCTGAAAAAGTAATTATTCACTCTTATCAAGTATATTCTGATGCAGGTATCTTAACGAAAAATGATAATACATATATATTTAGAGTCTTGGAATTGCAATCTAACATGAAGATTATTAGTAACTCTTATAGCGGAGATGACAAGGACATTAAAGATATGTTAGTTAAAATACAGAAGATGCTAGACTTTACCTTTGATAATAGATTTAACATTGAAAAAATGTCAGATGATGAAAAATCTACATATTTTAATAAGAGCCTAGACCTATATGTGCAGGCAGGCGAGGCTTTAGATATATGCATATCAAAATACGCGTTGTTTGATAGGGTCGGATTAGAATAATTATGATTTGCAGAAAATAGTTTGCCATAGAAGAAAAATTAAGTACAGTATAATAATAATATTCTTAGAAAAAGAACCTACTAAACTTGGAGCCATCCTAGTTAGTAGGTTTTTTGTTATTCATCGAATAATTATTTTAATAAAATTCAATTATAAATTGTCTAATATTGTATAATTATATGAATTTACATGATATAATGACGTAAATACGATTTTTTGTGTCTAACAAAACTATTTTAGAACACCTTATTATTATGAGATAAACTTGGAAATTAGCGGATATCTAGAATTGACATGCTTTATTGTAATACAGCATCACGGATGATAAAATGAGGACAGAGATATGTATATAAAATAATTTTTAGAATTGGAGCAATCTAGCTATAAAAAATCGTTATACAGAGGGGGGAATTTACATGTCAACATTTCAAACAGTTGTACCAAATATTGAAGGAAATAGGAAATTAAGAACACCTCAAATTGAGGCATATCTTAATATTAAAGAATATTTCATCAATAATCCTCAGGGGGAAGCTTTAGTTGTTCTACCAACAGGGACTGGCAAGAGTGGTCTAATATCTATAGCACCATATGGTATAGCAAAAAAAAGAGTTCTTATTATTACGCCTGGATTAGTAACTAAAAAGAGTGTCGTAAAGTCATTGCATCCACTTGAAGAAAATTTTTGGATAAAGTATGATGTAATTTTTGATCCAGAAGATCAACCGGTTGTTGAAGAGTATCAACCAGATATGTTAGAATCAAGCTTGAAAAAATGTGATTTTATAATAACAAATGTCCAAAAATTACAAAGCAAGAGTAAGAAATCATTAATTAATAGAGTTGACCCTGACTTTTTTGATATGGTTATAATTGATGAAGCACATCACTCTGTTGCTAATACATGGGTGAAAGCTCTAAAATATTTTAAGAAGGCAAAAAAATTGCATGTTACAGGTACACCGTACAGAGGAGATCAACAGGAACTGCCAGGTAAAGAAATTCATAATACCGCACTTTCAGAAGTAATGGCTCTTAAGTATGTCAAGTGGTTACGAAATCAACCAGTTAATAATCATGAACTGTATTTTACGATACCTGGTAACGATCAAAGACTTAGTAAAGACGAAGTCTTAGAATTTAAGGACAAAGAATGGATTGAGAAATCTGTTGCCATGTCAAAAGAATGTTCGATGGATGTTATAAAAGAAAGTATTAGGTTACTTAAGGACTATAAAGCGTCATCACCAAAGGTGCAACATAAAATATTAGCTACTGCATGTAGTATCGCCCATGCAGAAGATATAAAAAAATGGTATGAATTAGCTGGCATGAGAGTTGAAATTGTTCACAGTGATATTAATAGTGATGAACTAGAAAAAAGATTCTTACGCATTGAAGACCATGAATGTGATGTTGTAGTATCAGTAAATATGCTAATGGAAGGATATGATCATAAGTATCTAACGGTATTGGCACTTTTTAGACCATATAGAAGCTTGAATGCATTTGCACAAGTAGTCGGTAGGGTACTTAGGGCAATACCTGATGATGAAATTACAGCATTTGAAATAGATAATAATGCCGTCATCGTTTATCATGAAGAGACGGGGCTAACTGATATGTGGAACTTTTTCTCAGAAGAGGTAGAAAAAAGCAAGAAATATAAAATTAGGGAGTATAGTGGATATGAATCAGACTATAAACATAGAGAAATAATATTTGCTGAAGTTGACATTGATGGGCATTATTCACTTGATCAAGGCTCTTATTTAAAAGAATTAGATTTCAGTAGATTATTTGAAGAGGCTAGAGAAAGAGTCAAGGAAAAGTCGAATGCTAGGTATGAGGAATTGAAGAAAAGTAATCTTAGTAAAGATGAACTTGAGGCGCTAAGAAACTTCAATGAGCGCAAAGTATTTGATGAAGAGAAAGATGAAATTGATGCGATAATGCTTGATAAGAGACCAGAAGCTGCTAGAAAAAGGTACAGAGATATGCATGTAAAAAGTGCTCAAGAGGGTGTAGATCAATTACTTGAAAAGAAAGGTATAGACCCTAAGGCCTCGACATTATATAATAAGTTTAAGGGTGTATTATATGGACTTTCAAAAGTAACTCCGAATGATGGTATACTTGTTAGGTATGTAAATGCGAGGGTAAGTAAAAGATATGGTAAAATGGATAAGAGAGAACTGGGTAAGATGGGACTTTCTTTAAAATATATGCATACAATTTTAGTTGAATTGGAGGAGATGATTTAATGGATATAAGTAAAATGATTTTGTCAAAAGTAAAAAGGCTTGCATGGATTGCTGATAATGATGGTGTATTACCATCGGGGTTAGTGGACAATGTTTTTCTTGATGCATATGAATCGATGAGTATAAAAAAAGAGAACAATCAATTATTCGTGGAATTAGTGTTTGAAGAGCAAGTAGATGACGAGCGTATAACAACAAAAATGATATATACATACTCGCTAAATAAAAAACTTTTAAGAATTGAAGAAGTTGGAAATATGGGAAATATAATTGAGTGGGACAGAGATATAATAATCAATGAGTTAATTGAAGATATTATGGATTATATTGAGGTTCACTATTCAAGAAATGAGCAAATTGATTTTTTCAATAGTTTACCGAAAGATATTTCTCAGCTGATAATAAAAAGATTTGAAGTAGCATAAAAATATGTACGTTATTATTATAAACTAAAGTATCTAAAAAGCGACATATTACCAATTGGTTATTAATAATAGCCAAAGTATCGGTAACGATAAGTGTATATGTGTTGTACAACATGCTTATAATACGCAATAATTTTGTAAAGAACCTACTAACTTGGAGCAATCCTTGTTGATAGGTTCTTTTTTATTGCATTTTAATATTACTATGATATACTTTTGTTATATTATAATAATTTAGGAGGGTAAATGATGAAATATATCAAAAAGGTAACTGCAATAGTACTACTAATTTCCGTTTTATTATCACAGACAATAATAATCAACGCAGCATCTACACAGTATACAAACTATGCCGAGAAACTCGCTGAAATCAATGTGTTCCAGGGTACAGCTAATGGCTTTGAATTAGATCGAGAACCTACAAGGTTAGAGGGCATGGTTATGCTTATTAGACTTTTAGGAAAAGAGACTGATGCAAAGGCTTTAAGCAATCAAACATGTGTGTTTACAGATGTTCCTAGTTGGGGTGTTGGATATGCAAATTACGCCTATAATAATAAGTTAACTACAGGTATAGGTAATAATCTATTTGGTACAACAGACAACCTTAATGCTAAGGCATATATGACATTTCTTTTAAGGGCATTAGGATATGAAGATTCAAAAGGTGATTTTACATATAACGACTCTATAGAGTTTTCTAAATCTATTGGATTGATTGACAATGAGTTATATAACAAATTAAATACTACTACATTTTTAAGGGATCATATTGCTAAAAGTTCTTATGATACATTACTGCATACAATTAAAGGTTCTAAACAGACATTGGCTGAAAAATTAATTACTGAAAATGCTATATCAGAAACAATAGCAAAGCAAATCGGTGTTTTCGGTGCATCAGATATTGGTGAGCTACAAGTACATTTTATCGATGTTGGACAGGCCCTTGCTATTCTAATAGAAGATGATTTTGGAAACCATATTTTATATGATGCAGGAAATAATGGCGATGACGATACAGTTATTAATTATCTCAAGAGTCAGCAAGTAGATGATTTAGAATACATAATCGTCTCTCATACTGACGAAGACCATTTAGGGGCTATGGATTCTGTTCTAGAAGCATTTGAAGTAGAAAATGCAATAATGACAAGTGGTACAGCTGAAACCGAATCGTATAAAGATGTTATGACAGCTATAACAAGAGAAAGATTACAACCTATTTATGTTGATGTAAATGACAAATTCGAGCTAGGAGATATAGATTTTCAAGTATTAGGACCTATAAATGATAAATATAGTGATCCTAACGAATATTCAATTGTAGTAATGTTTAAATTTGGGGATACATCATTTTTACTTACTGGAGATGCTGAAATTAAAAATGAAACAGAAATGATAAATAATAATACTAACTTAAAAGCCGATGTATTGCAGATAGGACATCATGGTTCAGATTCTAGCACTTCATTAAGCTTCTTAAACGCAGTTAATCCAACACAAGCAATAATTAGTTGTGGCAAGGACAATAAATACGGACATCCAACTAATGCTACACTTCAAACTTTGGCTAGCAAAGAAGTTGAAATATTTAGAACGGACCTTCATGGCACTATTATTGTAACAACTGATGGATATTTTATTAATTTTAATGTAGGTCCAATAGATACAAAAATAATAGAGGCAATTCCAGATAACACAACATTTACTAATACAGGTGTTATTATTAGCACATTAGATAAAGTAAATGAGTTAATTACCATCAAAAATATATCTACAACAGACGTAGATGTTACAGGATGGAAGATAATTTCTATAACTGGAAATCAGACGTATACTTTTCCATCATACTTATTAAAGGGTGGAGCATCAGTCACCGTAGCTAGTGGTGATGCTGCTGGAATTCTAAAATGGGGGAAGAGTAACATTTGGAACAATTCACAATCGGATCCGGCAGAGTTGTATGATTCTACCGGAAAGCTGATTTATAAATTTAACGATTAAACAGGAGGAAAATTATGAAAAAATTTGGGATATATATATGCATCTTATTAATAATGTTTTCTTTTGGTTCTTTTGCACATTCGGGAAGGACTGATGGTAATGGTGGACATAGAGATAATCAAAACAAATCAGGATTAGGATCATACCATTATCATCATGGTAATGGTCCACACTTACATCCAAATGGAGTTTGCCCATATTCGTTTGAAGTACCATCTGATAATACGCCTACAGAAAGTAATAATAATAATAGTACTAGTAGTAGCACGACAATTATAAAAACAAGTAAATCATCAAGTAGTGAAATTAGCGTAAGTATAGTTAATTTTGATGTTAAGATTAATGGCATTATAATCGATAATGAGCATAACAAGTATCCACTGATAATCTACAAGGATATTACTTATTTTCCAATGACGTTTTCTGGAAGTAGATTTATGGGACTTGAAACATATTGGAATGATAATACAGGATTGAAAGTAATTAGCACAGGTACTACTGGAGCATATAATCCATATGACAATAATATTCATAATGACTTTACACAGAAATATAGTGCGAAAATCCCGTCATTTTCTATTACTGTAAATGAAAAAAAGATTGATAATTTGTCTGAAAGTTATCCGGTGTTATCATTTAGAGATGTCACATATTTTCCGCTTACATGGAATTATGTTATAAATGAATTTAAATGGAACTATTCATGGTCAAAAAATGAAGGTCTTATCATAGGAAGTAATCCAAAATTTTTAGAATAATATGGATATATATAATAACCGATATAATGTAGGAGCAGAAGATTAAGAGGTTATGGAAAACTTAACAATATGCTTATATTGCCCAGTAATAAAAGACCCTACAATGTATTATTCATAGTAGGGTTTTTAAAATTACATTTTAAATAGAATCCATTTACATGTATCAAGCTCATATTTGATTTCACAGAGCTTTGGCTTTTCATTTAGTCTTATTTCACATTCAAATTTCATCATCTTATTTCCTGCTAATTTTTCGAGATCCGCTTTTATTACTCTTAATATTTCATAGATTTGAGTGTCACCATTTTTGCCGAGTATCTTAAATTTCAAAGGCTGCATTATTCCAAGTTCATCAGTTTTGCAAATCATTTCAATTTTCTTACTTATTGTCTTCAATTACATGCACCTCCTAAGTCAATAGTAATACGAACGAACGTTTGTGTCAATCTAATTGTTGTTGGTTTAAAATAAAAATTAATACTATTATATTAGGAAGGAACGCAAATTTATTGGAATATTATGCATGAATTATATGCTAATCACTATTACGTATAACATCTTGGCACAGAAGAAGATATGATAAAAGGCACACCATTTGCTGCACATTTTGCGAATCATGGAAGAAGTCCATTCCCACATGATGCAGCGGGAGTTCCGTGGACAGCAGCCTTTATCAATTCTAAAGATGATCCAGTAACGGATTTAACTGAAAATATGGCAGCAGAACAAAAGGCTAGAACAACATATGAACATTTAATTAAATTAAGTGATGACCCTGGAGTTATTGACACACTTAGATTTTTACGTGAAAGAGAAGTAGTTCACTTTCAAAGATTTGGCGAAACGCTACGTATTGTTGAAGATTATCAAAATACGAAGAAGTTTTATTAATTGTACTTTAGGAAAGCATATACAGTTGTTTTGTATATGCTTTTTATTCGATAAAAAACTTTTGGAAATTTGTGGCGAAGACATGGTGATTTCTTAAATTCTAATAGGAAATTAGTACTATAGTGTATAGAAAGTATTGTTTGTGTGTATCTTATTAGTGAAAAACTATTTGAAGATTGCTGTTATCTGCATTTTTTAAATATTTTTTAATAATAAGCAAAAGGAGTTAATCATATGCATGATAAAAATTCAACAAATAATAGTATAGGATGTACAGTAACAGATTGTAGATATCATGATACAACAGATTATTGTACACTTGATCACATTGATGTTGTGAAAAGTGAAACGATGGAAGATGTAGCAGCTCAAGAGGCTACTGATTGTGGTTCTTATGAACTAAAAGATTAATTTATAGAAGTAAAGTAATAGCTATAAGTACATTGAGTACCTATAGCTATTATAATGTGTACTAAGTAATGATAAGGCAATTTGTGCTTCTCTTATATAATTAACATTCAGCTTGATATGCTTAGGATTACATAAAAAAAGATAACATAATCCAATTCAGTTGAATAGTGTATTATAAAGAGCATTTTGAGGTTTCTCATGCAAATTCATGTAGTTCAAACAGGTGATACATTAATGGAAATTGGTTTAATGTATAATGTTCCCATGAACCTATTAATTACTTCCAATAAAATTGAAAATCCGGGGTCTTTGGTTCCAGGTCAAACTATAGTGATCCCCATTTGGGGTTCTTATTATTTTGTCCAACCCGGGGATTCGCTTTATACGATAGGTTACAGATATAAAATTCCAATCGCACAGCTTGAAAAGCTTAATAACCTAACAAATAACAGTCAAATTGTTCCGGGGATGAGATTATACCTTCCTCAAAAACCAAGAACACCTATGTATTCAGGGGGATATGTTGATACAGATATTACTGGTGATCGATCTGGAGAAGTGGTTTTAGAGGTAGGAAAACATTTATCGTCCATTCAAGCATTTAGCTATCAAGTGAATAGTAAAGGTGAGCTAAAGCCGTTACAATTTGAAAATGAGGTACTTAATGCTGCCAAAGAAACCAATTCTAGGCCAATCATGGTTATTACTAATATTGATGAGGGAAAATTCAGTACAGAAGCAGCAACAGCGGTATTGAGTAACCCAGAGTTAAGAAGAGCGGTTCTTGACAAGGTAATTGTAATCATGAAAGAAAAAGGTTATGAGGGACTAGATGTGGATTTTGAGTATTTAGGTGCTCAAAACAGAGAAGCATATAATAGTTTTTTAGTTGAGGCAAGAGCCATTCTAAAAAGAAATGGTTATTCACTATCAACTGCAATTGCACCTAAAACATCTTCGGATGAGGTAGGCGTCTTATATGAAGGACATGATTATGCATTTCATGGAAAAACAGTAGACTATGTTTTTATAATGACCTATGAATGGGGTTACGTTGCTGGACCACCTAGAGCCGTAGCTCCAATAAATGAAGTTAAGAAAGTAATGGATTATACATTAACTCAAATCCCTAAAGAAAAAGTAATGATGGGTATACCGCTATATGGTTATGATTGGAAACTGCCCTTTGTTGCAGGAGAATCAAGAGCGAGAGCCATAAGCTCTCAAGAAGCAATCCTTCTTGCAGAAAAATATGGTGTAAACATTGAATATGATGCGGAGTCAGCATCTCCATTTTTTAAATATAGAGATGAAGAAGGTATTGAGCATGAAGTTTGGTTTGAAGATGCAAGAAGTATTCAAGCTAAGTTTGATCTTGTAAAATCGTTAGGAATTAGAGGTTTCTTCTATTGGGTATTAGGACGTGAATTTCCACAAAATTGGCTGCTTGTTGAAGACAATTTTATTATAAAAACATATTAAAACATTAAATCGTAATATTCGAATATATGATTGACAAAACTGTTCTGATGATGTATAGTTTAATCGAATGGAAGAAGTACCCCGCTTCTTAAGTGGGGGAACCAATTCCAACATCTGTGGGGGTTCAAGCCCCCACAGATGTGCAAGCGGAGCTTGCATTCTGTTACGAAACCGTAGCGAATGCGGAGGTTTTGTAACATTGACTCTATCATTAATCGAAAGAAGGTGCTTTATATGTTTGAATTATTCAAGAAAAACTTTTCTAATGTAAATGCAGAGCAGGTTCAGGGTTGGATCAAAGATGAAGATGTTGTTATTGTTGATGTTAGAGAAGAATATGAATATAAGAAAGGTCATATTCCACAAGCAAAACTAATTCCATTAAATACAATACCTCAAAGACTCTCGGAAATTGATAAAAGTAAGAAGATAATAGTTGTTTGTGCAAGTGGAGGTAGGAGTAAGGGTGCAGCAAGCTTTTTAAGTAGTGAAGGCTATCAAGTATATAATATGATGGGTGGTATGATGGCTTGGGCAGGTCCCATAAAATAGAGGAATCGTTTAGTGGCAAACTATAGCCACTTTTCTTTTGCTGTTTTTTCTTGCTTTTATATTCATTTATTAGTACAATAGCATAGAATAGAAGGTTCAAATTTTGTATTAAAATAATTTCGAGGTGTATTTATGAATTTAATAATTGAAATAGCAATAACAATCGTATGTGGTATTATTACAATGCTTGTTCATGAAGTACCTAAGTCAATAGTAGCTTTTTCAGTAACACATCCTATCTATAGGAGCACTCAAAAAATAAACAAAAACGTACTTAAATATATAGATCCACTTGGATTAATTATGTTTGTACTATTAAATGTTGGTTGGCAAAAACCCTACGAATACAATTCGTCAAAGTTTAGAGATAAAAACAAGGGTATTTTAGCGATTGCACTAACAGGTATTTTTGCGAATCTATTGATAATGTCAGCACTTTTACCAATGTTTAATTACATTACGTTACCAATAGGTCAAATATTTGTTGGAAGACTAATCTATTTTAATTTTTCAATTGTAATCATGAACCTATTGCCAATACCACCACTTGAAATGTCTAAAATCATTCATTCATTTTCGAATAATGCTTATTTTAAGTTAGTACAAAATGAAAGAATAATCCATACAATTTTTATATTGCTTTTAGTAATCGGAATTTTATCAAGATTTGTCGATGGCATCTTTCGCCTAATTATTTTGCCATTTATCAATTAAGGAGCAAAATCCATGAGCATACCAGTAAAAATAAAAGTATTTGAAGGCCCGCTTGATTTATTGCTTCATTTAATTGATAAGCACAAGTTAAATATTTATGATATTCCCATTGCTGAGGTTACAGATCAATACTTAGAATATATTCGACAAATGAAAACAGACAGAATGGAAATCATGAGTGAGTTCATTGAAATGGCTGCCATATTAATAAATATCAAATCTAAAATGCTATTGCCAGTTGATGAAATAGAGGAAGAAGAAACAGGTGACCCTAGACAGGAATTAATGGATAAGCTTATTGAATATCGTAAATTTAAGCTTATGGCATCCCAGCTCAAGGAGCTCCAAGGGGATGCACTAAAGGTAATATATAAAGATCCTACAATTCCAGAAGAAATTGCTTCTTTATTACCTGTGGCTGATCCTGAAAAATTATTAAGTGAAGTAGATTTTTCAAAACTTTATTCGGTTTTCAAATCTGTAATGAAGAAAAAAACTGATAAAATTGACCCTATAAGAAGCAAATTTGGAGAAATCAAAAAAGAAGAATTCACCGTTGAAGATAAAATCAATGAAATCAAAGCACTGTGTGAACGTTATGAAAGCTTTAGCTTTAAGGACTTACTAGAAGTACAGCAAGGAAAAGTAGCTGTCATTGTAACCTTCTTAGCAATATTAGAATTAATGAAGATGGGTTTGATTGAGATTCTTCAAGAAACCTTATTTGATGATATTTTGATTAAATTTATCGGAAGGAATTAACTATGGAAATAAGTAAAATTGAAGCAGCTATAGAGGCAGTATTATTTTCAATTGGAGATGCAATTCATATTAATAAGCTATGTGAGGTTTTAGGACAAGATAAAAAAACAACAAAGCGTATTATTAACAACTTGTGTGATCGTTATGAGGAAGAAAATCGTGGAATTCGAATCATTGTTTTAGAAGAATGCTATCAGTTATGCTCAAAGCCCGAATACTATGAATTCATTAAACAAATAAGCCATAAATCAAGAGAATTCTCCTTAACAGATGTATTGGTGGAGACGTTATCAATTATTGCATATAAGCAACCGATTACTAAGTTGCATATTGAAGAAATTAGAGGTGTTAATTCCAATCATGCAGTAAATAAGTTGGTGGAATATCAATTGATCACTGAGGTTGGTAGGTTAAATGCTCCGGGAAGGCCAGTTTTATTTGGTACAAGTCAAGAGTTTTTAAGATGTTTTGGCTTAGAATCGGTTGAACAAATGCCGTTTTTAGAGGAATCTCAATTATCAATGCTCAAGAACGAAGTATTAGAAGAAGTACAATTGAAGCTTGTGGACTAGTAAAAAGTCGTTTTTTTAGGAATAATTTTTAATAACAGCAATAGATATTTATTAAAGAAAAGGAATGGGAATCGTGATGAAGAGAATTCTTACTTTAATTATTGCTGTTATTTTTATGAACAATATTATCTTTTTTCGTGTTTATGCAATAGATCAAAATGAAATAATTGCCCAAAGTGCAATTCTTATTGACAAGGTGACTGGAAGAGTATTATGGGAAAAAAATGCTGATAAAAAAATGGCAATGGCGAGTACAACAAAAATAATGACATGTATAGTAGCACTTGAAAACGGCAAGCTTGATCAAAAAATTGCTGTTAGTCATAAAGCAGAAATTGCCCCCAAGGTAAAATTATATATTAAAGAAGGAGAATCCTATTTATTAGAGGATTTATTATACGCGTTGATGCTAGAATCAAGCAATGACGTTGCAATTGCAATTGCTGAGGGAGTTGGTGGTAGTGTAGAAGAGTTTTGTGATATTATGACTGAAAAGGCTAAAGAAATTGGTGCACGAAATACATCGTTTAAAACACCAAATGGATTAGATGCAGAAGGACATTATACAACTGCTTATGATCTAGCGCTCATTACAAAATATGCCTTGGAAAATACGGAATTTAACAATATTATCAATACACCTGCGCATAGTTTCTCAGAAGTTACTAACAAAAGTAGGTTTAGTGTAGATAATAAAAATGCTTTCTTAAATATGTATGAAGGTGCTAATGGAGTGAAAACTGGGTATACTGGAGATGCAGGGTACTGTTTTGTTGGTTCTGTAAAACAAGGAGATATGGAGCTAATAGTAGTTTTACTAGCATGTGGTTGGCCAAATAATAGAACATATAGATGGCGTGATACAATAGCTTTAATGGATTATGGATTTGATCATTATTCGTACAAAACAATCTTGAAAGATAAAACAATAGTAATTAAACTTGATAATATTAAGTTTTCAAGCAAGGGCTCAACCCTCGGCATGTTATCACAAGATGTCCGGACAATAGTTAGAGAAGATGAAAAGGTAGATGTGATATATGATATGATTCCAATTGATGAAGCACCAATCATAAAAGATTCAGTTATTGGAACAGCAATCATATATATCGATAATCAACTGTATACAACCATTGATATTAAAGCAACGAATACAGTAGAAAGAATTGATTATGCTTACTGTTGTAACTATGTATGGAAACTGTTTATAGGTAAATAGGAGATATTATGGAAATCAGATTACAAAAGTATTTGGCGGAAGCAGGCATTGCGTCAAGAAGAGCATCAGAAAAGTTAATTGAAGATGGAAGAGTTAAGGTGAATGGACAAACGGTTACTACGCAAGGGCTCAAAATAGATCCAAGTATAGATTCGGTTGAATATGATGGAATTATAGTTGATCACGTTACTGAACTGAAATATTATATGCTTCATAAACCAACTAGGTATGTTACAACAGCTTCAGATGAGAAAGGGAGAAAAACAGTTCTAGATCTCTTGCCAACGAACGAAAGATTATATCCAATGGGAAGACTAGACTATATGTCAAGTGGATTACTCCTAATAACCAATGATGGAGATTTAACCTATAAGCTTACTCACCCCAAACATGTTGTTGGGAAAAAATATATTGCCATTGTTGAACCAAAAGCAGATGAAAATGAGATTGATAAACTTAGAAATGGTGCAGATTTAGGAATATATCAAACATCTCCCTGCAGCATTACTATCATCACAGAGGATTCAAATACACAGACATTAGAAATAATACTACATGAAGGTAAGAACAGACAAATTAGAAGAATGTTTGAATGGATTGATACAAAAGTTATATTTTTAAAAAGAATAGCAGTTGGTGATTTAGAATTAGGAGACTTAGAACAAGGCGAGTATAGAGCTTTAACAAATGATGAAATTGATTATTTGAAAAGATTATAAGGTGGTGATGAATTGATAACAGATCAAATAACTACAATCGTAAAAAAAGAGATTAGCCCTTATATTCATGAGGGCTATATTGCCGTAGATTTGACTGCTGGAAATGGAAATGATACTTGTTTCCTTGCAGAAGCTGTAGGCAAATCGGGAAAAGTTTATGCATTTGATGTACAAGCAATAGCTATTGAAAATACAAAAAGAAAATTAGAGGATAAACAATTACAAGATAGGGTATCATTAATTCATGATGGTCATGAAAATATTGGTCAATATATTAATAGAAAAATCAATGTTGCTATGTTAAATTTAGGGTATTTACCAAGTGGTGACAAAGCAATTATCACTCGTCCTGAAACAACCATTATTGCAATCAATAAGGTTATTGAAATGCTAGAAATAGGTGGGGTTATGTCAATTGTTGTATATTACGGTCATGATGGTGGAGTCCGAGAAAAGGATGTTGTAGAAAACCTGTTGAGAAATTTAGATGAAAAAAATATTGATATAATGACTATTTCATACCTGAATCGTAAAAACGCAGCACCAGTAATACACTTATTACACAAGAGAACAAATTTGGATAAATTTTGAAAATTACTTGATTATTACCAGCGACTCATGTAGAATGGTAATTGGTGAAAGTTGTTTTGTTTTAAGTAAATTAAATAAATGGAGGGTTAATGAATGAGTATCCAAGAAAAAATTAGTGAACTCACTAACCGCCGAGGCCAAATAGAGCAAGGAGGCGGCAGTGCCGCAATCGAGAAAATCCATGCCGATGGTAAGCTTACGGCTAGGGAAAGAGTTGAATTACTTCTTGACACGAATACTTTTGTTGAATTAGGTGCCTTTGTGAAACAAAGAGCTACAGATTTCAACCTAAGTGTGAAAGAAGCTCCTGCTGATGGGGTTGTTACTGGTTACGGTGCAATCAACGGTAGATTAGTATATGTTTACAGTCAAGATGCTACAGTAATGGGTGGCGCATTAGGTGAAATGCACGCTAAGAAAATTACTACAATTTATGACATGGCTTTGAAAATGGGAGCACCAGTATTAGCACTCATTGATTCAGCAGGATTAAGATTACAAGAAGCTACAGATGCATTAGAAGGATTTGGTATTTTATTCCTTAAACAATCCTTAGCATCAGGTGTTGTACCTCAAATCACTGCAATTCTAGGAAGCTGTGGCGGTGGAGCTGCAGTCATTCCATCCCTGTCTGACTTTACCTTTATGACAGAAAAAAACACAAAGTTATTCGTGAATAGTCCAAATGCCTTAGATGATAAATCAGCAAGCTTTGAAAAATATGCTAGTGCTGCTTTTCATGCAGAAAACACTGGCATAGTCGATTTTGTATGTGAGTCAGATGCAGCTTGTCTTGCTTCAATGAGAAATCTAGTTGACTTACTACCATCTAATAATTATGAGGAAAGTCCGTTGTTTGAGACAACTGATGATCCGAATAGAATTACTGAAGAGCTTGCGCTACTTGCTAATATTGTTGAACATGGAGTGAATGCTAGAACAATCATTACTTCAATAGCAGACAATAATGCAGCAATTGAAGTGAAAGCAAATTATGCAACTGAAGTAGTGACTTCTTTTGTTAAATTGAATGGGTCTACTGTCGGAATTGTGGCGAACCATACAATTGGGAATGAAGGAAAGATCACTAGTATTGGTTGCAAGAAAATTGTTAGTTTCGTTAAATTCTGTGATGCTTTTAATATTCCACTGGTAACGTTTACAGACGTTGCTGGATTTGCTGCAACTGTAGCAGAAGAAAGAGCGGGACTTTCAAAAGCAGTAGCAAAAATGACTTATTCATTCGCTAGCGCGACAGTACCAAAAATAAATGTAATCGTAAATAGAGCATATGGTTCAGCTTATGTGTCTCAAAACAGCAAGCACATTGGAGCTGACTTTGTTTTTGCATGGCCAACAGCGGTTATTTCTGTAATGGATGCTACAGCTGCAGTAAAGATTATGTATGCTGAAGAAATTGCAACCTCATCGGTATCTGATGAAGTTATTGCTGCAAAATCAAGCGAATATGCAAATTTACAAGCAAGCCCATATGTAGCAGCTAGTAGAGGTTATATTGATGATGTGATCGATCCTGCATCTACAAGAAAACGTCTTATTGCAGCTTTAGAAATGCTATTTACAAAAAGAGATTTTGGTCCAGAAAAAAAACATGGTACAGTTTAAGGCGGTGAAATAGATGGATTATATGGAAGGCGTCAAAGCGCTGTTTTGTGGTATGACCACGGTTTTTGCGGTATTGATTTTGATTTCCATCGTAATTAGTTTGTTTAAATATATTAAACCTACTGAAAAATCGATCCCAAAAAGTGATAACGTTATAGCACCAGTTGCTCAAACAACTGTGGTAGTAAAAAAAGAAGATGATTTAGAATTAGTCGCAGTCATAACTGCTACAATTGCAGCATCGCTAAATACTACTGCAGACCGTTTAAGGGTAACATCTTTTAGAAGAGTAAATGCAAAAAACAAGTTGAATTGTAGATAAAATAAAAAGAATAATGATTTGATTGGAGGATTATGATGAAAAAATTTCAAGTAACAGTGAATGGAAATACGTATCAAGTTGATGTTGAAGAGCTTCAAGGTGGTCAAACAGTAGCAGCACCGGTTATGACTGCACCAGTAGCAGCAGTAGCAGCACCAGTAGCAGCACCAGCAGCAGCACCAGTAGCAGCACCAGTTTCAGCTCCAGCAGCAGTTGCGGCAGGGGCAAACAAATTAGATGCACCAATGCAAGGGAAGATTGTTGGTGTAAAAGTATCCGTAGGTGCCACTGTAAAAGCTGGTGACGTAATCGTAGTATTAGAAGCTATGAAAATGGAAAATGAAATTGTATCTCCTTTTACGGGAACAGTTGCTTCAATTAATGTAACTGAAGGACAATCTGTAAATGCTGGGGATTTATTGGCATCAATTAATTAATTGTTGATGTTTTACTTATTTCAGTTTCAATAACCTATGGATAGGAGGTAGAACAGTTCATGTGGAATTCGATATTAGAAGCTTTCCAAGATTTTATGTACGATTCTGGAATTGCTTGGATTATTCAAAATTTTTATAACGAAGCAGATGGCATATATGCAGTCAAGAATTTAATAATGATTGCTGTTGCATTAGTACTTATATACCTTGCTATTAAAAAGGAATATGAACCATTGTTATTATTACCAATTGCTTTTGGTATGTTATTGGTTAATTTACCATTAACCGGTATCATGGATGGTCCTTCTGTTATTTTATCTGATAATTTAGCTAAAATAATTGGAGAGAAAACACTTCATGGTAGCTTACTCCAAAATGCAGCACTCTATAGTCAACATGCCGTAGAAATGATTACTAGTACTGAGGTAAAAGAAATGCCGGCAGGTTTATTATATAGTTTATATATGGGTAATAAGCTTGGTATTTTTCCACCTTTGATTTTTATGGGTGTTGGTGCATTAACTGACTTCGGACCACTGCTAGCAAATCCAAAAAGCTTTTTACTTGGAGCGGCAGCACAATTTGGTATTTTCTTAGCTTTTTTTGGGGCGTTAGCTTTAAAGTTTACACCTCAGGAAGCAGCTTCTATAGCCATTATTGGTGGAGCAGATGGCCCAACTGCAATATATACAACAATTAAATTGGCGCCTCATTTACTTGGCCCAATTGCAGTAGCTGCATACTCTTATATGGCGCTTGTACCAATCATACAACCACCTATTATGAGGTTGTTGACTACGAAAGAAGAACGATTGATTAAAATGGATCAATTGAGACCAATATCTCAATTGGAAAAAATACTTTTTCCAATCATTGTTACTATTTTAGTTATTCTTATATTACCTTCTACAGCACCACTTATTGGTATGCTAATGTTTGGTAACTTAATTAAAGTTTGTGGTGTGACAGAAAAATTAGCTGATACAGCTTCAAATGCATTGATGTATATTGTTACTATATTTCTTGGGATTACTGTTGGTGCGACAACAAGTGCTGATAGTTTCTTAAACTTTGCTACTTTAGGTATTTTACTTCTAGGACTACTCGCTTTCTGCTTTGGTACTGCAGCCGGGGTAGTATTAGGTAAAATTATGTGTAAATTATCAGGTGGTAAAATCAATCCATTAATTGGTGCAGCAGGCGTTTCGGCGGTACCAATGGCTGCAAGAGTAGTTCAGAAGGTTGGACGTGAAGAAGATCCAACGAACTATCTGTTAATGCATGCAATGGGACCTAATGTTGCTGGCGTAATTGGTTCAGCAGTAGCAGCAGGGGTATTTTTATCCTTATATTTAAAGTAAACCAAATTTAATATAGCATGAAATTTTCAAATAGTCGTTATTATTAGAAAATAAAGGAGGTTAAGTTTATGGCTGAAATCGTAAAAAGACCGGTACTGATTACCGATACAATTCTTAGAGATGCACATCAATCTTTGATTGCTACTCGAATGAAAACTGAAAGTATGATTCCAATTATGGAAACAATGGATAAAGTTGGATACCATTCCGTAGAATGCTGGGGTGGAGCAACCTTTGATTCATGTATTCGTTTCTTAAAAGAAGATCCATGGGATAGACTTCGTATCCTAAGAAAAGGGTTTAAGAATACAAAATTACAAATGTTATTAAGAGGTCAAAATTTATTAGGGTATAGACATTATGCAGATGATATGGTTGAATATTTTGTGCAAAAATCAATCGCAAATGGAATTGATATTATTCGTATCTTCGATGCTTTAAATGATCTTAGAAACGTTCAAACTTCAATTGATGCTGCAAGAAAAGAAGGTGGTCATGCTCAAATTGCTATTTCTTATACTTTGAGTGATGTTCATACGTTAGAATTTTATGCAAAAACTGCAAAGACAATAGAAGAAATGGGTGCTGATTCCATTTGTATCAAAGATATGGCGGGATTATTGGTTCCTTATGCTGCAACAGAATTGATCACTGCACTTAAAGAAACAGTTAAAATTCCAATTGCTATGCATGCTCATTATACGAGTGGAGTTGCAGGAATGACTTACTTAAAAGCAGTTGAAGCAGGTGTAGACATTATTGATACAGCAATGTCTCCATTTTCTATGGGTTCTTCACAACCAGCTACTGAAGTTATGGTTGAGACCTTCAAAGGAACACCATATGATTCTGGTCTTGATCAAGAAATCCTTGCAAAAGTTGCAGAACATTTTAGACCGCTTAGAGATGAATCCATTGCATCTGGTTTAATGGATGATAAAGTAATGGGTGTTGACATTAAGGCATTATTATACCAAGTACCAGGTGGTATGTTATCTAACTTAGTATCACAACTTCAAAAACAAAACCAAATGGATAAATATTATGATGTGTTGAGAGAAATTCCAAAAGTGCGTGCAGACTTCGGTTTCCCACCACTTGTTACACCTTCAAGCCAAATTGTTGGTTCTCAAGCAGTATTTAATATCTTAGGCGGAGAACGATATAAAATGGTTACTAAAGAATCAAAAGCTTTGGTGAAAGGCGAATATGGAACAACTCCAGTACAAATTTCACAAGAAATTATCAAAAAAATCATCGGTGACGAAGAACAAATTACATGTCGTCCTGCTGATTTGTTAAAACCAGAACTTGCAGCAAATGAAGCAGAAATGAAGAGATTCCAAATTCAAGATGAAGATGTTTTGACATACGCAATGTTCCCTCAAGTTGCACGTGAGTTTTTTGAATATAGAGAAGCTCAAATGACAAAAGTTGATCCTTCATTAGCAGATAAGGAAAACAAAGTATATCCAGTATAAATGTTTCCAGAGGACATATCCAAAAGGGTATGTCCTTTTTTCGTGCTACGAAAGTTTTGTATTAGGAATTGGAAAAGGAGCATACAGGGAATGGGAATTTTTGCTCAGCACAGCTGATTTTATTGTTTACTAGGAAAGTTCTACATATGCAATTGGAAAAGTGGCAGGAAGGTAACGAGAATTTTAACGCTGCGTATAAACAACAAGGTTCTTTAACGCTGCGTATAAACAACAAAGTTCTTTAACGCGGCGTATAAACAACAAAGTTCTTTAACGCGGCGTAGCCGATTTTATTGTTTTGCAATTTTGTAATGCTTATCATGCAAAATAGATTGTATTTATAATTGTTATCATATATAATGATGGTATACAAAATCGAAAATAAGTAGGCGAATTTGCAGGAAAAATATTCAAATGCCAATAAAATCGTCTAACTACAGTTCTATATTGAAGGTATATGATGAAAATATGAATGAATCGTGTATGTAGCATTCATTTTCTGGTAAAACTATAGTATCTCAAAATGAATGATTAATTGCAAGAATGTGAGGATGAACAATGCACAGACAAAATGATTTAATTAAGAGAATCAATGAAAACTATTCAAAACTCAGCAAAGGCCAGAAGTTATTAGCGAATTACATTATTGAACATTATGATAAGGCAGTCTTCTTAACTGCTGCTAGGTTAGGATCCATAGTCGGTGTTAGTGAATCCACAGTAGTAAGATTTGCAAATGAGTTAGACTATGATGGATATCCAAAGCTACAAAGAGCGTTAGAAGAGTTAGTAAAAAACAAATTAACATCTATACAGAGAATGGAAGTCACTTCTGATCGAATCGATAAAACTCATGTTTTAAAATCAGTTCTTCAATCCGATGCTGAAAAAATTAAACATACTCTTGAAGAAATAGAGCCAGAAGTATTTGATCAAGCGATAGATATGATTTTGAATGCGAAAACTATTTATATCTTAGGTGTTAGGAGTAGCGCATCGTTAGCTAGTTTTATGGGATTTTATTTTAATCTAGTTTTTGATAACGTAAAATTAATACATACTAACAGTGTAAGTGAAATGTTTGAGCAAATATATAGATTAGGGAAAGAAGATGTTGTAATAGGTATTAGTTTCCCTAGATATTCAAAGAGAACGTTGAAGGCTATGGAATTTGCTAGATCAAGAGAAGCGAAGGTAATTGTAATTACGGATAGTCCATTATCCCCTATGATACAATTTTCAGATTGTAGCTTAATAGCTAGAAGCGATATGGCATCCTTTGTTGACTCACTTGTAGCTCCCTTAAGTGTTATAAATGCACTTATAGTAGCACTTTGTATAAAAAAGAAGGATACTGTTTTAGCATCTCTTGAAAATTTAGAAACAATATGGTCTGAATATCAAGTATATGATAATGATGAAGAGCTAAAAATTAATTACAATCTTAATTTAGAAAAAAAAGAAGAAATATAGCAGGAGAAAATTATGAATCAAGTCCTCGTCATTGGTGGCGGCCCAGCAGGTATGATGGCTGCCATTATGGCTGCTAGAAATAACAATCAAGTTATTTTATTAGAAAAGAATGATAAACTCGGCAAGAAGCTTTTTATTACAGGCAAAGGTCGATGCAATATTACAAATGTTAGTGATGTTGAAGGACTACTACAGAGTACTTTAACCAATAGAAAATTTCTGTACAGCGCATATTATGGCTTTGATAGCCAGGCATTATTAGATTTTTTTGAAAAGCTTGGATTAAAAACAAAGGTTGAAAGAGGAAATAGGGCTTTTCCACTAAGTGATAAATCATCGGATGTGATTAAGGTACTTCAGAATGAAATAGAAAGATTGGGAATTGAAATATATTTTAAAAGCGAAGTAATCGACATAGTGTTGGAGCAAGGGCGAATAACTCAGGTTATAACAAAAAATCAAGTGTTTGATTGTAATAAAGTGATTATAGCAACAGGTGGTTTATCTTATGAATTAACAGGTTCAACAGGAGATGGCTATCGCTTAGCAAAGAAACTTGGACATAAAGTTGTTCAACTAACACCTGGGTTGGTACCCATTGAGACGAAAGAGCCCTGGATCAAGAAATTACAAGGACTTTCCCTTAAGAACGTTAGTATTCAAATAATCAGTAATCAAAAAGGACAGTCTAAGCTTTTATATGAAGATTTTGGTGAAATGCTATTTACACATTATGGATTGTCTGGACCATTGATATTGAGTGGTAGTAGTTTTTTGCCTAAGGAAAATGTAAATGGTATTAGAGTAATCATCGATTTAAAACCATCTTTATCTATTGAACAATTAGATGCAAGAATTCTTCGCGATTTTGATAAAAATTCAAGGAAACAATTTTGCAATTCCCTAGATGACTTATTACCACAGAAGCTTATTCCTATTATCATCGAATTATCAGGTATAGATGAAAGATCAAGAGTTGATCAAATTACAAAAGAAGAGAGAAAAAATCTTGTTCAAATATTAAAGAATCTAGAGTGTACAATAGAGAGTAGAAGACAATATAATGAAGCCATTATAACAAGAGGTGGTATTGATGTTAAGGAAATAAATCCGAATACAATGTCATCCAAACTTGTTGATGGTTTGTATTTTGTTGGAGAGGTATTAGATCTTGATGCTTTAACTGGAGGATTTAATCTGCAAATAGCTTTTTCAACAGGATATTTAGCGGGAATATCAATTTAACTGAATAGAATTAGTTCCCCCACTTTTTAAGTGGGGGAACTAATTCCAACATCGGTGGGGGTGGGGGCCCCCACCGATGTGCAAGCGAAGCTTGCATTCGGTTACGAAACCGTAGCGAATGCGGAGGTTTTGTAACATTGACGCTAATAACACAAAGATAGCATTTTGCTTATAGTTACTTCGATACTATTTGAGGTCACGAGCTCGTTGCTTATAAATGCGGCGCGAGTATCAATTAAATAAGGTAGGAGAAAACACAATGATATCAGTAAGAGGTGCAATAGTAATAAATGAAAATACGAAAGAGAGCATCTTAAGTGGAACAAAAAGTATGCTAGAAAAGATTATAGTAGATAATGAAATAGAAATTGATGATATCCTATCGATTATTTTTTCAGCAACAAGAGATTTAACAGCATCCTACCCAGCACCAGTTGCTAGAGACCTTGGAATACTTCATGCAAGCTTACTATGCGTTCAAGAAATGTACGTTGAAAATAGTATGGCAATGTGTATTAGAGTCTTGATGAATGTAAATAAAGAATGTTGCCAAAAAGATGTAAAACACGTATACTTAAATGGTGCTGAAAGCTTAAGACCTGATTTAAATGATAAGTAAATGGAAATGATATTTCTATAATAATAATAATTGGAGTTTAACTATGAAGACATTTAGCATTGCCATTGATGGACCAGCTGGAGCTGGGAAAAGCACCATTGCAAGAATGGTTTCCAAAAAACTAAATTATATTTATGTTGATACAGGTGCAATGTACAGAGCTTTTGGACTATATTGCTTAGAAAATAATATTCCACTCAGTGAAGACAGTATTAGCTCTATTGTTGATGATGTAGATATTACAATTGAATATGATGATGATGAACAGCAAGTAATATTGAATGGTAGAAACGTTAATGTATTTATTCGATCAAGTGAGGCTTCTCATATGGCATCTGCAATTTCTGTATATAAGAGTGTTCGATTAAAGTTAGTAGACCTACAAAGAAAATTAGCTGAGAATGCGAATGTTGTAATGGACGGTAGGGATATTGGCACCTACGTGCTTCCAAATGCAAGTTTAAAAATATACTTAAATGCGAGTGTTGCAGTAAGAGCAGATAGAAGATGTAAGGAATTACATGAAAGAGGTATTGATACCGAGGTTGACTTAATAAAAGAAGAAATAATCGATAGAGATACTAGAGATATGAACAGAGAATTTGCACCACTTAGGAAAGCTCATGATGCAATTGAACTTGATACTTCAACTATGAATATTTCCCAAGTGACAGAAAAAATTGTAATGCTATTTGAAGAAAAGGAAAAGTAATATATGGAGATCATTGTTGCTAAAACAGCTGGTTTTTGTTTTGGAGTAGACAAAGCCATACAAAAAGTGAATAAATTTATTGGTAAGGAAGTTATTTATACATATGGACCAATTATCCATAATCAGCAGGTCGTTAAGGATTTTGAGTCAAAGGGAGTTAAGGTTATTGACGATTTAGTTGAATTAGATAATATGCCGCTCGGAACGATCATTATTCGAAGCCATGGTGCTGGAAAGAATGACATTGATATCATGAGAAGCAAGGGCTTTAAAATAATTGATGCCACATGTCCCTATGTGAAAAGAATTCATAGAATCGTTGAGGAATCAAGTCAACAAGGTAATAAAGTTATTATCATTGGCAGTCCTACACACCCAGAAGTAATTGGTATTAAAGGTTGGAGTAGTCAGAAGGTTAATATCATCGAAAATATCCAAGATATTGATGCTATAGTAATAGGTGAAGAAGATACTTTTTGCTTAGTTACCCAAACTACCTTCAATTTTTTAAAATACAAAGAAATTGTGAATAAATTGCAAAAAAGTGAAATTCATGTTATGATATACGAGACAATATGTAGTGCCACAGAAGAAAGGCAAATGGAAGCTATTGAATTATCAAAAATAGCTACCAAAATGATCGTTATTGGCGGTAAACACAGTTCAAATACTCAAAAACTCTATCATATATGTAAAACCCAATGTAAGGATACTTATTACATTGAGACAGCAGAAGATTTGGTGTTGAATGTTTTTGACGATAATGATATTATAGGAATAACGGCAGGAGCGTCAACTCCAAAGAACATAATTGAGGAGGTCATTTTAAATGTCAGAAGAACAAAGCTTTGAACAAATGTTGGAGGAGTCTTTAATAGCGATTCGTAGAGGAGAGGTTATTGAAGGCACAGTAATTGGCGTTAATGATGACGAAATCTATGTCAACATTGGTTATAAATCAGACGGCATTATACCTAAGAGTGAATTTTCTAATTTTCCTTCTGTTAGCTTAAGAGACAGTGTGAAAGAAGGAGATAAGATTAGAGCGAAGGTTCTGAAAGTAAACGATGGTGAAGGACAAGTATTATTAACGTATAAGAGATTACAAACCGAAGAAGGACTTAAGAAAGTTGAGAAGCTTTGTAAATCTAAAGAAGAAGTAACCGGTAAAGTTTCACTTGTTCTTGAAGGTGGATTGATTGTTATCATTGATGAAGTTAGAGTTTTTATTCCTGCTTCATTAGTTTCAGATTCATATGTCACAGATTTACAAGCGTACAAAAATCAAGAGATTACTTTTGTTATTACTGAAGTGAATCAAAAGAAAAATAGAATTATTGGTAATAGACGTATTCTTTTAGAACATGAAAAGAATATTTTACAAGCGGAAACCTTTAAAACTCTTGCAGAAGGTGCAGTTTTAAATGGAGAAGTTAAAAATATTACTGATTATGGTGTATTTGTTAACCTCAAGGGAGTAGATGGACTAGTTCATATCTCCGAATTATCATGGGGTAGAGTTAAGTCTCCTAAGGATGTTGTAAAGGTTGGAGATATTGTTAAGGTTAAGGTTATTTCTATTAACATGGAAAAGAAAAAAGTTTCCTTAACGATGAAATTTCCAGAAGACAATCCATGGAACAATGCAGAACAAAAATATGCTGTAGGCAATGTTGTTGAAGGTAGAGTAGCTAGGATGACCGAATTTGGCGCATTTATTGAGCTTGAGGTTGGAGTAGATGCTTTATTACATGTATCACAAATTTCTGTAAAGCATATTGAAAAGCCAAAGGATATTCTTAAAATCGGACAAACAGTTACTGCGAAGGTTACTGAATTAGATTTAGATGGCAAGAAAATCAGCTTATCAATTAAAGCTTTAGAATCAGATAAAGAAGTGGAAACTGAAGTTCAAGAAACAGAAGTTCAAGAAATCGTAACTCCAGTAGAAACACAAGTGGTAGACCAAGAAGAGCCACAAGTAGTAGATCAAGAAGAGCCACAAGTAGTAGAACAAGAAGAACCTCAAGCAAGCGAAGATGAGACGTTAAACGACTCAAATGATCAAGCATAAATTGGGCAAAAAAGTGCTTATATTCGACTAATTTTTGGAGGATTTCATTGATGAAGGATTATGAGTGGTTTAAGACTGAAGTTTTTAAACTTTCAAGTATTGATTTAAACGCTTATAAGGAAAGACAAATGAAGCGTAGAATTGATTCTTTAATAGCAAAGAATGGCTATAATAGTTATGAAACTTATGCCGTAGCACTTAAAGATGACAAGGAAAAATATGAAGAATTTATTAATTATTTAACCATAAACGTTTCGGAATTTTTTAGAAATACGTCGCAATGGGATGTTCTTGAGAAAGAAGTTTTTCCATATTTATTTGAGAGGTTTTCTAAGGATGTAAATATATGGAGTGCAGCTTGCTCTACGGGAGATGAACCCTATTCTTTAGCAATGGTACTAAGTAAGTTTTTACCATTAAATAAAATTAATATTTTAGCGACTGACATTGATAGACAAATATTAGCTAAGGCTCAAATGGGCTTATATAATGATAAAAGCGTAATTGGTGTTCCAAAAGATTTTAAAAGCAAATATTTTCAAGAAGTTGGTAAGTCCTTTAAGGTTTCCGACGAAATTAAGAAAACAATTAATTTTAAACAGCATAATATGCTAAAGGATGCTTATCCTAGAAACTTAGATTTAATTGTATGTAGAAATGTCTTAATTTATTTTACTGAAGAGGCAAAGGATGAAATTTATATTAAATTCAATCAAGCATTGAAGAAAGAGGGCATATTATTTGTTGGTAGTACAGAACAAATTATACAGCCTCAAAAATATGGTTTTGAAGCTATTAGATCATTTTTCTATAAAAAGGTAAGTGATTTATAAGCTTGAGAGTATTTGCGAAAATAATTGACTAAAGTAGTGATTGTCTTTTAATAGATCTTCGGTTAACTCTACATAATGGAGTGAATCCTTAAGATTGTATTTATATGTAGTTAATGTTGTAGTTGAGCTTTTTATAAGGGGTATGAATGTACCTCTTTTTTTTATGTAGCAATTAAGTTTAGTAGCTTTTTTCCGATGTTCTTTATCAACGAATTGACCAATTGAGCGATGAACAGCCATGTCCTCAAGAGGTAGGTAGTAATAACTTTGATAATCTGGAAAATAGAAATACAATGTATCAAGATGAATAGGTATGAATATACATATCTCTTCTTGAGCGATTTCTATGGTGTAAGGATTTAAGCGAATGGTTGTCTTAAAGTTTGAATGATAAGGAATACTCAATTTGAGTATTCCTTCTTGAATATCAATAAATAGTGCATCCGTAGAAAATGTTTTAGTTGTAGCATTTCTAAAAAACAAGATTTGATCATATGCATTGATAATATAGTACAAGCCCAATAAATCCTCTTCATTATGTAGCAATATGAGTTCTTGTAAATGAGGCATTTGATTCTTTATATAATCGAAATAGATATTGATAAGTGTTCCACCAGTATTTATATCACGTCTATGAAAGCCAAAGGCTTTTTCTACTGTTTTAAGCTTTAGATTTTCGAGGTTTAAGTATGTATGAAGAGGTTTCAGTTCATGATATAAATCAATTTGCTTAACTTCATTTATTTGAGAGGATATTTTATACATTTCAAGTCTTTTTTTAATAAAAGGTATATCAAAGGATGAACCATTATAATTGATAATAGTATATTCTGCAGTAAGCATTTTTGAAAATCTATATAACAATTCAAACTCATCTGCTTCCTTTTCGCATAACCATTGAGTAAGCTTTAATTGATGAGCTTCTACGCTAATGAATCCAATCAGATAAATTTGATTTTTAGTTGAAGAAAAGCCAGTTGTTTCAATATCTAACAAAAGAAATTTTGAAGGATCGTTGGTGATTTTTTCTAGTAATAATAAATCATGAGCGATATTTTTTTCGATTATTTGCATATATTGATCCTCCTTAAAGTTAGTTTGAAATTCAGTCTACTATTTAACAATTATAATACCATATATATTTTAATAGAGGAAGCCTATGTTATATTTAGGAGATTTAGTATAAGTAGCATAGAAAAACGGCAAAATGATATTGGGCAGATATGTAATGAATATATAAATCAGCGCAACCGATTTTCTGTTTCTTATAAACGGTTTACATGGGCAATTGGAAAAGCGGCAGATATGTAATGAATATATAAATCAGCGCAGCCGATTTTCTTATAATGTATTAACAGTATTGAAAGGTTATGGTATAGTAATAGAATATATAAGACTCTTAAAAGGAGATAATTATGGCAAAACTATTTTTTAAATATGGTACTGTTTTTTCAGCTAAGTCTCTTAATTTAATTGCAACAGCACATAATTACGAGACACAAGGTAAGAAAGTGCTTTTATTAATCCCCAAAATAGATACAAGAAGCGAGGGGTTCATAACTACGCGTGCAGGATTTAAACTTGCAGCTGAGGCTATCGATACACATACTAATATTTTAGATGTTTTTAATGATCATTTGAAAAAGAAGGAAAGAATAGATTGCGTATTAGTTGATGAGAGTCAAATGTTTTCAATTGAGCACATTAATCAACTGCGAGAAATTGTAAGTGTTTTTAATACACCTGTAATATGTTATGGATTACGTGTAAGTTATACTTTGGAATTATTTGAAGCAAGTAAACGATTATTTGAACTTGCCGATAAGCTAGAGGAGATTAAGACAATTTGTTGGTATTGTAAGAATAAGGCAACTCATAATTTGAAACTAGTAGACAATCAACCGCAATATGAAGGGAATCCTATCGATATTGGGGGATTAGAGAAGTATGTTCCGGTTTGTTATGAATGTTATATAAAACCACCATTAAACTAGAAAGGTTTTTACGAAGATAGCACACTATTTGCGTTGTTAGTTACATATATATTAATTTATAAATGACTCGCAGCGCTTTATATTTTGAAAAAGAAAAAAGACTGTTGATCCAGTCAATTTCAGCCTATTTTAAAACTTGTTATACATATAATAGAATAAGAACTATTTTCTAGGACTGAGGTTATGTTTTTTAAAAATAAATTATTGGGTATAGCTCTTTGTTCTTTAGCTGTAGGTATGGTTATTATTACCATTTTGCCTAAAGGTAGTTTAGGGATAATATTAGCATTGGTTACATTTGCGATTGGATTATATTTGGTGAAGCGGTGTTACTATTAAAACAAGTTTTTCCAATTGCGTATGCACAACGTTCTTAATAAAGAACAAAGCGCTTGTCAGCGCGTCACATAATAATTTATGCTATGTTCTATGCTTCGTGGAAAGTAGAACTTTCCTACTGGACAAGAAAATCCCCTAATTATAGGGGATTTGTTGTTTTATTGTGCACGTTGAACTTTTCCTGCACGTAAGCAGCTAGCACAAACTTTGATTTTCTTTGACTGTCCGTTAACAACAGCTTTTACATTTCTAATATTCGGTTTCCATAGCTTGTTAGATCTATTATGAGCATGGCTGACTTGAATACCAAAGTGAACTCCCTTATCACAAACTGAACACTTAGCCAAAATGGCACCTCCTTAGGATACAATATTTGAAGATTGTATGTGGTTATTACCATACAATACAATATTTTATAATTCTCCGCAACAAAACAATTCTAACAAAAAACCGCCAATAAAGCAAGTACAAATTTTAAGATTTCTAAAAAAAGTAAAAAGTGTTTTGAATATTGAGGAAAGAATGATATAATAATAGCTGAATTAATAATCTTGTTATAGGGTAAAGTCCATAGATAGAGTCTTTAAGGATATTATAAATGCATTAAAAATAGGAGGCTTATACATGGTAGGTAGAATAAGTAATGAAATTGGAGACATCCTTATAGAAAAGGAAGTAATAGCCAAGGTTGCAGGCCTATCTGCAATGGAATGTTATGGTATTGTTGGAATGGCTATGATTAATGTTACCAGTGGCATAGCTAAACTATTAAAGAGAGAAAGCCTAACAAAAGGCATAGCAGTTACATTTGAAGAAAATATTATTAATATTGATTTGCATATTATTGTGGAATACGGTGTGAACATCACTGCTGTTACTGATACTTTAATTTGCACTGTTCAATATAAAGTTGAGAAATTTTCTGGGATGAAAGTGGGAAAAATAAATATATATGTTGAGGGTGTACGAGTAGATGAATAGCTTGGTACTATAGTATATATTAAGGAGGCAGACCAGTGGCATTAGAAAGTATAGACTCAAAAATGCTTAAAAATATGTTTATTGCTGGGGCAAAATATTTAGAATCCAAAAAGAAATATGTTGATGAGCTCAATGTTTTTCCTGTTCCCGATGGAGATACTGGAACGAATATGACACTAACCATCCTAGCAGCAGCAAAAGAAGTACAAAGCGTTGATGAAAATAGTATGGCACAAGTTGCTAAGGCGATTTCAAGTGGTTCATTAAGAGGCGCCAGAGGTAATTCAGGTGTTATTTTATCACAATTATTTAGAGGATTTGCAAAAGAGATTGGTGAATATGAGCAATTAGATACAATGATTATTGCAAATGCTTTTCAAAAAGGTACAGATACAGCGTATAAAGCAGTAATGAAGCCAAAGGAAGGTACGATTTTAACTGTTGCTAGAGCGATAGCGGATAAAGCATCTCAAATGTCAGAAGATACAGATGATATTTTATTCGTGTTAAAAGAGACATTAAATCATGCAGAAGCTGTTTTAGCAAAAACACCTGACATGCTTCCAGTATTAAAAGAAGCAGGTGTAGTAGACGCTGGAGGACAAGGCTTAATCTATGTACTGTATGGCGCATACTTGGCACTTCAAAACAATGGGGAACTGACCTTTGAAATTGAAGAAACAGTTGAAAATGAAGTGAATTTAATTAGACAACATGTATCAGCTGATATTGAATTTGGTTATTGTACTGAGTTTATTATAAATGTTCATCCAAGTAAGGTGAATGATAGTGAACAGGAAGCATTAGATATTCGTGATTATTTAGAAACCATAGGTGACTCTATAGTTGCGGTTGCAGATGAAGATATCATAAAAATACATGTGCACACAAATGATCCAGGAAAAGCCTTACAACAAGGTTTAACACTTGGGGAATTGATGAACATTAAAATCGATAATATGAGAGAACAACACTCAAACATTATTTTTGAAAAATCAGAAGTAGAACAAATACCTAAGCAGACAGAAAAAAAAGAAACCGGCTTTGTAGCAGTATCAATTGGTTCAGGTTTAAGCAAAATTTTTTCTAGTCTTGGTGCAGATTATATTGTTGAAGGTGGACAGACAATGAATCCAAGCACAGAAGATATACTGAATGCAATTGAAAAGGTTAATGCAGCGCATGTGTTTATTTTACCAAACAATAAAAACATCATTTTAGCAGCTATGCAAGCAAAAGATCTAGTAGAAAACAAAATAATTCATGTCATTCCGTCTAAATCAATACCACAAGGAATAACAGCAATGATTAATTATACCCAAGGAATTTCTCCTGATGAAAACGAGAAAGTCATGACAGAGCATTTAAGTGACGTCTCAACGGGTCAACTTACCTACGCTGTTAGAGATACAAGTATCAATGATCAAACGATTCAACAAGGAGATATTTTGGGCATTGGAAACGATGAAATACTTGTTGTTGAAAAGGATATTGAACAATGTGCAAAGGCTTTAATCCATCAGCTCATTAATGAAGACAGTGGACTTGTAACCATATATTATGGACAAGAAATTGAAGAAGAAAAAGCTAATAACTTGGCTACATATATTGAAGAGAATTATGAAGATTGTGAAGTAGAAGTACATTATGGTGGTCAACCACTGTATTATTATCTTTTATCTATAGAATAGATAATGGGGGGCTGTGTAAAACATTACACAGCCTTCTTTATAAGAATAGATCAAAGTGTTTGATCGAATCAAAGGGATATTATGCGTTGTAAAGAGATAAATTCTAAAAAGGTTAGATAAAAAAGGAGGTGAGAGCTTTGAATATTTCAAGCCCTATTACCAATATAAAGGGTATAGGTGAAAAAACAGCGAAAGCTTTAGAAAAAATAAATATTTATACAATTGAAGATCTAATTCGTTATTATCCAAGAGATTATGAACAAAAGATAGATTTGAAAAAAATCTCAGAAATGAACTTCAATGAAGTTAATCTTGTTGAAGGTGAAGTTTGTGAGATGCCTCAAAATATCAGGAAGAAAAACCTGATCATTACAAAGATGAAAGTGAAAGATGAAACAGGACAAATTTATGTTACATGGTTTAAACAACCTTATATGAAAAACAAGTTTAACCTTTATGAAAAAGTAGTATTAAAAGGTAAGGTCACATTAAAATATGGTCAAATACAAATGGAATCACCAAAGGTTATTAGAAAAGATGAATTGATTCTTCAAAGCTCTCAGCAGTTGTTTCCAATCTATCCTTTAATAAAGGAACTTTCTCTAAGGAGCTTGACTGATTTTATCAATGAAGGGTTAAACTACACAAAGGGACAATTGAAAGATTTTCTCCCAAGTGAAATAAAAGAACAATATATGCTTTGTGAATATAATTATGCACTTTCTCAAATTCATAATCCTGAAGATGAACATGCTCTTGAAATGGCAAAAAAAAGATTGATATTTGATGAATTTCTATATTTTCAGTTAGGACTTTTGATGATAAAAAACGAGTGTTTTGTCATGGAGAACCAATTTGATTTTAAGCAAGTAAACTTGGTAAGTCATTTTTTAACGCTAATTCCATTTGAATTGACTACGGCGCAAATCAAAGTTTGGAAAGAAATAAAAAATGATTTACAAGGTGAGCGAACAATGAATCGTTTGGTACAGGGCGATGTTGGTTCCGGAAAAACAATTGTTGCAGTTTTGGCTTTATTATTTGCAGTAGAAAATGGTTATCAGGGGACGATGATGGCGCCTACTGAGGTATTGGCTAAACAGCATTATAAATCCTTATTAGGCCTACTTGAGCCGTTAGGTATTAAGGTTGGTTTACTTGTTGGTTCAATGACTAAAAAACAAAAACAAGAAATATCGGCAGAAATAGAAGATGGTACTATTCAAATTATCATTGGAACCCATGCAATTATTCAAGATCCGATTAAGTTTCATAATTTGTCGTTGGTTATTACAGATGAACAACATCGATTTGGAGTAAAGCAAAGAGAAAAGTTAGCAGGAAAAGGTCATCATCCACATGTTTTAGTCATGAGTGCAACACCAATACCTAGAACCTTAGCCTTAATTGTTTATGGGGATTTGGATGTTTCTATTATTGATGAGCTTCCGCCAGGTAGACAAATTATAAAAACCTATAGTGTGCAAAGTAGTTACCGAGAAAGGATTTATTCTTTTATAGAAAAAGAAATTGAAATAGGAAGACAATGCTATATTGTTTGCCCTGCAGTTGAAGAAAATGAAGAGATTGATTTAGAATCAGTTATTCAATATACAGACAAGTTGAAGATCGCACTACCATCTTCAATAAGAATAGCATTTTTATATGGAAAAATGAAACCAAAAGAAAAAAATTCGATTATGGAAAGTTTTTCAGAAGGTGATATAGATGTTTTGGTATCTACAACAGTTATTGAAGTTGGAGTTAATGTACCCAATGCAACGATTATGGTAATTGAAAATGCAGAAAGATTTGGTTTAGCTGGGCTTCATCAGCTTCGTGGTAGAGTTGGAAGAGGTGTTCATCAGTCACATTGTATACTAATTACTGATTCAAAAGCTGATATAACAAAGAAAAGAATGAAGGTACTAGAAAAGTATACAGATGGTTTTATCATTTCTGAATATGATTTAAAGCTTAGAGGACCAGGAGATGCATTTGGAATTAAGCAACACGGGTTACCTGAATTTAAAATCGGTAGTATATTTGAAAATATGGATGTATTAAAAGAAACCCATATTTTGGCAAAAAAAATAAATGAGGAAGACAAACATTTAACAAGTGAGAAGTATAAATGTTTAGGTGACTTGATTAATGCATCGTTAAGTCAAAGTATAGGGCAAATTTCGCTATAAAAGAATTTATTTGAAGATCATATGACAACAATTTCTAGCGTATAACAATTCCTTTTGCATATAATATTATCGTAACCTATTCGCTTACAATAAAACAAAAAGATTATAATTAAAAGGAGGAATAGTATTATGGCAAGTAGAAATAGAAATGTTGTACCACAAGCAAGAGAAGCATTAGATAGATTCAAATATGAGGTAGCAAGTGAAATTGGAGTACCATTAAAACAAGGTTATAATGGCGACTTAACTTCTGCACAAAATGGATCTGTTGGTGGATATATGGTTAAGAAGTTAATTGAATCAGCAGAACAAAACATGGCAAATGGTAATACACTTAGATAATGTGAAAAATAAATGATATGAAAATTTATAATTAAAAAGAGCTGTCTCAAAGTAGAAGAATAATCTATGGAGAGATAGTTCTTTTTTTATTGTAGCGATTTTGCTTTATTAATTTATTATTTGTAAAATTCATGGATTCATAAAAACTTGCATATACTTTTATGAGGAAACATATATATGTCCTAGGAAGGTGGACAAGGATGAAGTGCAATAGAATAGAAAATATTTTATCTGAAAGACTTAAGAGAGTATTAGAGGATATTAATGTAAGTACTGAACTACAAGAAATTCGATTAAGAGTAGACAAGCCTATTTTGATTTACTGGGGCAATAAGGAGTTTTTTGTTGGTAATGACCTAAAACTACGCACAACAGATGAAAATTGCTTATATGCAACAAATGATGACATAAAGGAGGTATTAGAATATATTAGCAAACATTCACTATATGCTTATGAAGAGGATATAAGGAATGGTTATATAACAATAGAAGGCGGTCATAGAATTGGACTTGCAGGTAAGGTGGTTTTAGAGAATGGTAAGGTCAAAACCATTCGAAATGTATCTTGTATCAATATTAGAGTATCACATGAAATGAAGGGTTGTGCGGATCATATTTTGCCTTATATTGTGAATGACGGTTTGATACATCATACGCTAATCATTTCTCCACCGAAATGCGGTAAGACAACCCTGCTTAGAGATATCGTAAGACAAGTTTCTGATGGCTTTATGAACTTTTGTGGTGTTAATGTGGGTTTAGTAGATGAGAGATCAGAAATTGGGGGTTGTTATAGAGGAATACCGCAAAATGATATTGGTAAGAGAACAGATGTATTAGATAGTTGCAACAAAGGTGAGGGATTGCTGATGTTAATTAGAGCAATGGCACCACAAGTAATTGCCTTAGATGAAATTGGCAATAAAGATGACATTGATGCAATTGAATATGCCTTAAATGCTGGATGTAAAATAATATGTACAGTACATGGAAATTCTATAAAAGATATTAAGGACAAACCCAAGTTACAGGAATTAATAGAAAGAAAACTTTTTAAGCGATATATTTTTTTGGAAAATCAAAATAATATTGGTGATGTTAAAAAAATATATGATGAAGATCATAAAATGATCAGTATGCTTGTAGATAAGAGGGTGTTAAAGGAGAGTTAATATGAGAATTCTGGGGATGATGATGGTATTTATTTCTTGCTCAGGGATAGGTATCACCTATAGTTACATATATAAAAAAAGGGTAGAGCAATTATGCGATTGGAAAAAAGGTATTGTTTTATTAAAAAATGAAATAAATTATGCGTTAACTCCATTACCAGAAGCCTTCGAAACGATTGGGAAAAGACTTGATGGTGTAATGAGTAGATTTTTCAATGAAATTGGAACACTGTTGAAAACAAATAACAATAAGACTATGAGTAATTTGAATGAAGCGGAAATAAAGAAATTACTAATTGATAACTGTTTAAATGAAAAGGATAGAAAAACGATTATTGGATTTATTAAAAACTTAGGTCTATTAGATAAGGAAAGTCAAATGAATAACCTTGAGTTACACATTAAATATCTCGAACAAGAAATTGATACCGCAAAAAAGGATGAAGAAAAAAACAATAAATTATTCAAGACGCTAGGAATTCTATCAGGTATTTTTATTATAGTAATTTTCATTTAGCCCTAGCGATAAAATACGTAGGAGATGATTCAATGGATATTTCAATTATTTTTAAAATTGCAGCAGTAGGTATATTGATTTCTGTATTAAATCAAGTATTAGATAGGGCTGGAAGAGAAGAACAAGCTATGTTAACTACTTTAGCAGGATTAGTTGTTGTTTTGTTTTGGGTTATACATTACATAAGTGATTTGTTTGTAGAAGTACAACAATTATTTCAACTTTAGGATGGATGCATATGGAAATAGTACAGATAGTGATTATTGGATTGTGTGCTACAATTTTTATTGCAATTCTTGACAAACAAAAAGAATTCAAAGTATATATTAGCATTGTTGCGTCGGTCATTATTTTCTTCATATTTATTGATAAATTTGATTCCATCATTGCATTGTTTAACAAAATCAATGCTCTAATGAACATCGATGATGTCTATATGAAAATACTACTTCAAATACTTGGTATAGCTTTTGTTACAGAGTTTGGTTCCCAATTATGCAAGGATTCAGGACAAAAATCAATAGCGAATAATATTGAAATTGCAGGCAAGATTATTATTTTAGTTATTTCAGCACCAATCGTGTTGGGAATTATTAGCTTAATAGAATCAATTATGTAAAATATCCCAAAAAGATAACGATAATCAAATGATAAGAGGGCATCCGATATGAACAATTGGAGAAAAGCGTTAAAGGCTCTTATTACTTGTAGTATCATTTTATTGTTATTGATGACTACAAGTCGTGGAGTAGAAATAAAAGATGAGGATGAAGCCATCAACATCGAAGAAGAATTGGAAAACATTAAAAATAGTCAAAATGAATTGGTTGATTATAGCAACATTCAACAGGCAATTGATCAAACAGTACAAAATAGTTATGAATTTGATTTCGAAAAACTTGTTACGAATATTCTAAGTGGACAGTATGAGTTAGAAGGAGAAACCATTGGGAGCATGATATTTGAGGCATTTTTCGAAGATATGAAAGCGAACATAGGAATTCTTATTCGAATTATTATTATTAGTATTATAGCTGCTTTTTTTAAGTCATTTACGCAATCCTTTGAAAATAAGCAAGTATCAGAAATGGGGTTTTTAATTGTTTTTTTATTAGTCATAGCTTCGGTTATACAGTCCTATCATCTATTAAATAGTGTAGCTAATGGGCTAATAGACAACCTTTTGATTTTTATAGAAGCGCTTGTACCAAGTCTCTTAACAGTAACCGTACTATCAGGAGCTGCAACATCATCGGTAATGTTTAGTGAAACCATGATTATGCTAATAGGAATTATTGATAATTTAATAAAAACATTTATGCTTCCATTTTTATACATAATTATTATATTTGTTGTATTGAATACGCTTACGGATGAAGATAGTTTAAGTAAGATTATTGATATATTTAAAAAAGGTTACGAGTGGGCAATTAAGATTATTTTATGGATATTTGTAGCTATGTTTGGTCTTCAGTCATTTGGGCTTCCTGTCGTTGATGGTATGATTTCCAGAACAGCTAAACAAACCATTGGTATCGTACCAATCATTGGTACTACTATTTCAGGTATGTCAGATATAGTTCTCGGCTGTGGGAGCCTGATTAAAAATGCTTTTGGAATTGGAGCAATCATTGCTATTGTATTTGTTGCTGTTATTCCAGTGATTAAAATCGGTGTTATTGCTTTCATATATAAATTATCAGCAGCATTAATTGAACCAATATCAGAATCTAAACTTGTATCATGTTTGTCTAATGTGGGTGATGTATGCTTTTTATTACTTGGTACAGTTTTGATTGTTGTTTTATTATTCATTATTGCAATTGCAATGACACTTTTTCTAACAAATATAATGTTGTATATAAGGTGATATTATGGAATTTTTATCAGATTGGGCAAAAAATATTGTTTATTATATTCTATTAGTGAAGTTAATCTCTCAATTACTACCAAATGGTAACATGAGTAAATATATTAAGTTGTTTACTGGGGTTTTATTAATTGTCGTTGTAATGGAACCAATCTTATCATTACGCAATCTGGATCAGAAGGTATTAAGTAATATCATGAATATGGAAAATATGTTAGCGCATAAAGATTATAATAGTCAATCAAAAACATATAACCAAATCAATGACCAGTTAGCAATCAATTTATATAAGAAACAAGTTGAAGAGCATATTAGAAAACTTGTTCATGATGAAGGTGTAGAAGTAAGCCGTATTGAAATAGAAGTTAATGAAGATGAAGGGGATCATTTTGGTGAAATAGTTGCAATGAACCTAAATGTAAGAAAAGAAACCGCTAATAAAGGTGTGACGATTGACAAAATTGAAATAGGCAATCATCATACGGCACATGATGTTACAGCAGAAGATATTATTATAGAAAAAAATATTAAAATTGCATTACGTGGCTTCTATAATATCGCTCCTGATAATATGAATATTAGTATAAGCCAATGAGGGGTCTTATGTATCATAAAAGCGGTATTTTAAAATATCTAAATAGTTTAGCAGGAGGATAAAAATGAACTTTAAATTACCTAGTATTCAAAACAATAAACAAAAGAGAATTATCAATTTGTTATTTATCATATTTTGTATAGGATTTGCTTTTGTTATTTTTTACAAACAAAACACTTCAGAAGAACAACAACCTAATAAACAATTAAATACCGCTGTTTTGCAAGAGGAAGACACCATTCATTATAGTGATGCAATAGAAAAAAAACTGGAAATTGAATTTGAGAAAATAGATGGTGTTGGAAGTGTAGATGTACTACTTACGATGAAAACAAAGGGGGAAGTGGTTCTTAATAAAGATTCACCTAACAGTTCTTCGAAAACTACAGAAAAGGATAAAGAAGGTGGAAGTAGAGAAAGCGAGGAAAATGATCAACAACAAATTACAGTTATGATAAAAAAAGGTGATGGTAGCGAAGAACCAATTATCATCAAGGAATTGTTGCCAGAAGTAAATGGGATTCTTATTATTGCAGAAGGTGGTGATGATCTGATTGTAAAAAATAATTTAATTAATGCTGCAAAAGTATTATTAGATTTACCAGCGCATAAAATAGAAGTAATGAAAAGGGTTCCAAATTAAGGGGGAAAAAATATGAATACCTTTAAAAAAAATCAAATTATAATTACAGCTTTAGCGATTATGATTGCCATAGCTGGATACTTGAACTTTACTGATAAGGCTAGTATCAAAGAAGAAAAATATGTGTTCAATAACAAAGGTTCAGATGTTACTCAGGATGCAGGTGTATTAGTACCTAATGAGGATGAGTTAACAAATGCAAATGTTATTGAAGAAATAATGGAAGAAACTGCAACGACTGGAGAAAATGTAACCAGTGAGGAAACTGCAATCGTTGACGAAGCACAAAAAGAAACAGTAGGGGAAGCAGTATTTGTGAGTAGTAATTCTGTGGATAGCCGCTATTTTCTTGAAGAAAAAATTGATAGAGAACAAACAAGAGCCTACAGTATGGAAATATTACTTGGTGTGATTAACAATGAAAAATTAGGCGAAGAACAAAAAATTGATGCAGCTGCAAAAATGGTGGATTTACAGGATCGAATAGAAAAAGAAGCAGCAGCAGAATCTATTTTAGAAGCAAAGGGTTTTGAAGAAGTTTTTGTTAGAATGGATGAAAAAGGTGTAGATGTTGTTGTAAATGCAGAAAAACTAACTGAAAATGAGTTGGCACAAATTACTGATGTAGTAGCTAGAAAAACAGGTGTAGCAGCTGAACTGGTAGTGATTACACCTCTTAAAATAAATAAGTAAGTGGCACTCGTATCCTTGTGTAAATGCAAAATTAGAAGCTTTGACTTGTGACATAATGGCTCATATGTTATAATACATTATTATATGCATTTTATATATAGGAGGTTACTAATGGATAGAGAAACAGTTAAAATACATGAAAAAGAAGATATTGGAGAAGTTCAGATTGCCAATGAAGTAGTTGCAATTATTGCTGGTTTAGCTGCCACAGAAGTTGATGGTATAGCTGGGATGGTAGGTAGCTTAAAGGGAGATGTTTTTGAGCTATTAGGCAAGAAGAATTTATCTAAGGGTGTCATCGTAAATGTTGGTGAAGACTCCATTTCCTTAGAACTATCTGTGATTGTTGATTTTGGAGCAAGTATTCCAGAAGCATGCAAGAATGTGCAGGAAAAAGTAAAAAATGCTGTTGAAACAATGACAGGACTCACAGTAGAGGAAGTTAATGTACGTGTTGCTGGCGTAGATGTTGAAAACAAATAAATAACACGATTCATATAAGTTACTTATTTAATACCCTTAAATATTTTTATTTAAGGGTATTAAAATGTGTAGAACTATACTATAATAAAAGTTAAATGAAAGTTAGGAGGATACTCTTGTGAACAGAAGATTGCAAAGGGAGCATGTTTTTAAAATCATATTTTCTTATGAATTTGACATAAAAGAAGATTTTGCTCAACATATGGAATATTATTTAGAGGATATTGAACCAGACAATGCAGAGTCTATTGATTATATAAGAGAAAAGGCACTTAAGATTGTTGGCTTGATTGATGAGATTGATTTGCGCATTAATGAAAAAACGAAGGATTGGACAACGGAGAGAATTGCCAAGGTAGAAGTTGCAATTATAAGACTAGCTGTCTATGAAGTGTATTATGATGACGAAGTACCAAATTCGGTAGCAATAAATGAAGCGATAGAAATAGCTAAAAAGTTTGGTGGAGAGAGTTCGCCATCATTTGTGAATGGTGTGCTTGCAAATATCGTTAATTAAAGAGGTATACCAATGAATCAAAATATATTATCAGTTGCACAAGTGAATGCATATATTAAAAAGCTTTTTGAAATGGATTATATTGTCAAGAGCGTCTGGATTCAAGGTGAAGTGTCAAACTGTAAACAACATAGCTCTGGCCATGTTTATTTTACATTGAAAGATGCGAATTCATCTATTGCTTGTGTGCTTTTTAAAGGATATAGGCTAAATTCGTTAAAGGATTTAAAGGATGGGATGAAAATCATTGCCCATGGCGCAGTTTCGGTATATGAAAAAAGTGGTCAATACCAATTATATGTAAAAGAATTTTTAGAAGACGGTGTTGGTTTGCTATATATGAAATTTGAAGCCTTAAAGGAAAGACTAGATGAATTAGGATGGTTTTCGGAAGAATATAAAAAAGCACTCCCATACTATCCTCGAAAAGTAGGAATCGTTACATCAGATACGGGTGCTGCTATTCAGGATATCGTTCACATTTCAAAAAGAAGAAACCCATTCATTCAATTAGTACTTTATCCTTCCCTAGTCCAAGGTGCAGAAGCAAAGGATAATATTGTTGAAGGTATTCGTTTTTTAGATGCAGTACCCGACATAGATATTATTATTATTGGAAGAGGTGGAGGGTCAATTGAAGATTTATGGCCTTTTAATGAAGAGTGCGTAGCAAAAGCAATCTTTGAAGCAAAAACACCTATTATTTCAGCAGTAGGACATGAGACGGATTTTACTATATCCGATTTTGTAGCAGATATGAGAGCGCCAACCCCGTCAGCAGCTGCAGAACTTGCGATACCTTCCATTGATGAGATACAGTCTTCCTTAAATTACTATAAAGAAAAATTAACGCAGCTTATTGAATATAGAATTGATCAAAAAAGAAGTTTAATTGAAGTTTATAAGGCTAGATTCGAAAGATATAACCCGAGACATAGTGTTGAACAAATCATGCAAAATCTGAATGATTTACAAGATAGGCTTGAAAATGCAATCTTCACCAATATCAAAGACTTGAAGAATCAACTAGCGCTTTTAAGCGAAAGCTTAAAGCGGGTTTCACCTATAGAAAAACTTAAAGACGGGTTTGCGTATATAACTGATGAGAACGGAAAACATATTAAATCAATAGATCATTTAAATGGACAAGAAACGCTCGTGATTCAATTATTTGATGGTCAAATTAAGGCTGGAATAACTAATATTGAGAAAGGTGAGGGAAACTATGGTGAAGAATAAAACACTTGAAGAAAACATTAAAGACATTGAAGGTATCGTAGAAAAAATTGAGAAGGGTGGAGTATCCCTTGAGGAATCAATTATTCTATACAAAGAAGGCGTTTCAATTTTAGAAAAGTGTAATATAAAAATTGATACGATTGAGAAAGAACTCATTGTAATAAAAGATCAAGACAAGGTGTAATCAAAATGATGGAATTTAAATTAGAACTTAACAAACGTATAGATTATATTATAAATTTATTAAAAATATATTTGCCAAAGCAAGTAGAAAATAACGAACTATTAGTTGAAGCAATGGCATATAGCTTATTAGCTGGTGGTAAAAGAATGCGACCTATTTTCATGTTGGAAGCATTTACCATATTGAATGGTGAAGGTAAAATTATAAATCCCTTCATGGCGGCAATTGAAATGATACATACGTATTCGTTAATTCATGATGACTTACCTGCACTTGATAATGATGAATTGCGAAGAGGTATGCCTACTTGTCATGTTAAGTTTGGTGAGAATATCGCTATATTAGCTGGAGATGCACTTCTTAATCGTGCATTTGAAATAGCGATAGAGGAAGCTCTAATAAATCCTAAAATGAACGTAATTAGGGCTATGAATGAAATCGGAAAGGCAGCTGGTGCCAATGGAATGATTGGTGGACAAGTTGCAGATGTATTAAATGAAAATAAGCCAATAGATATTGAACTTCTTAACTATATTCACACCCATAAAACCTCTGCTATGATTGAAGCCTCTTTTGTTGTTGGGGCATTACTAGCAAACGCAACGGAAAGGGAAGTAGAAGTATTTAGAAGTATTGGTAAAAATATAGGATTAGCCTTTCAAATTCAAGATGACATACTAGATGTTACGGGTTCAGAATTTGAACTTGGAAAACCAATTAATAGTGATGAAAAAAACAGCAAAGTAACTTATGTTACTCTGAAAGGTATGGAGAAGTCTACTCAAATTGTATTTGAACAATTAGAAGAGGCTGTAACATACCTTCAAAGCTTTGATTCAGATAAATGCGAATTTCTTCTAGCATTTATAGAATATTTAAAAACAAGGAATCATTAAATGTTAGGATGAATAATGTGGTATTTATATTTAAATAGAAATATGCTATAATAAACATTCAGACTAAAGATGCAGTATTCTAGTCCTTCCACTTAATTTTGAAGACGGGGCTAAAAATCCGTTAAAGGGCATACCGATGAAGTTCCTTGTGTTGGCTGGCGACGCCCAGTCGCGGGCTTATGCTGGGAGTTAAGACTTTAGGGCGATCCGCAATGGCATGCGGGCGTTGACCCTTTTGTCGTGGAGACCAACGAATGTGGGAAGTTGCACTATGTGCATGCCTACGACGTTGGATTGAACCTGTCATGCGGCGAAAGCTGTGGACAGAGTAGCCTGCCTTGCGTGATCATAAATGGGAGAGCAAGTTAAACCTCCATTACCTTTGGCCAAAGATAATGTGAAGTTTTTGCTTGAAATTTTATTCGCAAAAGAGGCTAGGAATTATGGTGGATTGTTAGGGAAAACCTCTAGACTGTTCGAAAGAGATATATATAGGATTACAGTGTGATTATTCAAGGTGATCTAGCTCTACTGTTGGCAACACAGTAGGAATTTGTTTCATAGGAAACTACTCCTTTGGCGACAAAGAAGCACAAATTCGGGAAAACCTGCTAGACTATATGTCGCAAAATTTACTATATATTATTGTCTTTGGTTTGTTAATTAAAAAGGAGATTAAGTTGAAATTGACAAGTTTAATTTTGACTTGTGTATAATTTGGAGTCGAAGGAAAAAAAAACAAAAGTAAAATTTAGAAGCTTATATACGCATAGATCGGTCAATTATTCTTGGATAATGGTGGTAACAATCATCACTTTTTTTATATCAATTATTTTGGGATATTTTTCCTTGGTAATAACCGAGAGGGTTTCGTTATATCTTGCAATCATTGTTCTCTTGCTCATTGTATTTACTGGTGTCTTTTTTGACTTATTAGGAATAGCAGTTACTGCTGCAGAAGAAACACCTTTTCACGCAATGGCTTCACATAGACTTAGAGGTGCAAAAGAAAGTATTACAATACTTAGAAATGCTGGTCCAGTGGCTAACTTCTTCAATGATGTTATTGGCGATATTTCAGGAATTATTTCAGGTTCTGCATCAGCAGCAATATTGATTAAAATAAATCAAAACATATCTGTACAATCTACCCTTGCTAGCCTTATATTAACTGCCATCATAGCAGCTATAACAGTTGGTGGTAAAGCAATAGGGAAGGAAATTGCACTTAGACATGCAAATTATGTTGTTTTTAAAATGGGCTATATTATAAGCTTTTTTAGCTTTAAAGGACAGAAGAAATGAGGACGATTAAATGGGTAAATTATTAGATAAGATTCAAGGACCTAAGGATTTAAAAGCTTTACAGGTCGAACAATTAGGTAACTTATCACGAGAAATCAGAAAATATCTTGTTGAAGTGGTCAGTGAAGGTGGTGGACATCTAAGCTCCAATCTTGGGGTTGTAGAATTGACCATTGCACTTCACTATTGCTTTCATTCTCCAGTAGATAAAATTATTTGGGATGTAGGCCACCAAAGTTATGTGCACAAAATATTGACAGGTCGCAAAGATGCCTTAAAAACAATTAGAAGGTTAGATGGCATAAGTGGATTTCCTAAAACAGAGGAGAGTCCTCATGATGCATATAATACAGGACATAGTTCAACCTCTATTTCTGCGGCACTTGGGTTTGCTAGTGCAAGAGATTTACTAAACCAGAAAAATTATGTAATTCCAATTATTGGTGATGGCGCTTTAACTGGTGGACTAGCTTTTGAGGCATTAAACAATGCAGCCAATTTGAAAAGTAATTTTATCGTTATTTTAAATGATAATCAAATGTCCATTTCTGAAAATGTTGGGGGCATATCTTTATATTTAGATTCTATTCGTACAGCAAGCTTTTATAACGAGGTAAAAGAAGACGTTCAAAAGGTTCTTCGAAAGATACCTAAATATGGTGAAGGCGTAATTAATGCAGTTCGAGACGTAAAGGATAGTGTTAAACAGTTATTTATTCCTGGGATGTTTTTTGAAGAAATGGGGTTTACTTACCTAGGTCCAATTGATGGACATAATATTAAGCAAGTGATTACAACATTAAATCAAGCAAAAAAAGTTGATGGACCAACATTAATTCACGTAAATACTGTAAAGGGTAAAGGCTATAAATATGCGGAAGCCTTTCCTTCAAAATTTCATGGTACACGTCCTTTTATCAAAGAAAGCGGAGATGTAAAAAGCGAGTCAAAAGGAAAGAGCTTTTCTAAAACTTTTGGTGCAGCCTTACTTGATTTAGCAAAAGATAACAGTAAGATTGTTGCTATAACTGCTGCTATGCCAGAAGGTACTGGACTAGATGAATTTGCTGTAAAATATCCGCAGAGGTTTTTTGATGTTGGAATAGCAGAGCAGCATGGAGTAACATTTGCAGGTGGTTTAGCGATGTCTGGACTTAAACCATTTATTGCTATCTATTCCTCGTTTTTACAACGGGCTTATGATCAGATTTTGCATGATATTTGCTTGCAGAAGCTACCGGTAGTTTTCTGTGTAGATAGGTCAGGGATCGTTGGTGAAGATGGCGAAACCCATCAAGGAATTTTTGATACATCCTTTCTGGGACACATACCAAATATGACTATTATGGCGCCCAAAAATTCGGTAGAATTAGTAGAAATGATAAATTTATCAGCGCTATATTATGATGGACCAATTAGTATTAAATATCCGAGAGGAATTGATGCTCTAGAGCATTTTGAAGATACTGTTCCAGTACTATTTGGTAAGTCAGAAACCATATATAAAGGCAATCAAATAGGTATCATTTCAGTTGGAACAATGTGTAAACAAGCACTAGATGTATGTGATAAATTGTTAGAAAAAGGGTATTCACCTACATTAGTCAATGCTAGATTTATTAAGCCAGTAGATAAGGAATGTATACTTGAACTTGCCAACAATCATGAAGTTTTGGTGGTGATTGAAGAGAATGTTATTTCTGGTGGTTATGGTGTAGAAGTGTTACAAGTAGCAAGCGGGGTATGTAGAGTACTCCTTTGTGGAATTGAGGATACCTTCGTTACCCATGGTAGTAGAGATGAACTATTAGATCAATGTGGATTAAGTTCAGAAAAGCTATACGATAGAATTATCGATTATATTAAGGATATCAAATAGGTGAAAAAATGGGTGTAAAAAAAGAACGATTAGACGTTGTTTTGGTTAATAATGGGTATGCACCCTCAAGAGAACGTGCAAAAACATTAATTATGACGGGAAATGTTTTTGTTAATGGACAAAGAGAAGATAAAGTTGGTACAAAAATTGATATTGAAGCTTCAATTGAAGTAAAGGGTAATCCGATCCCTTTTGTTAGTCGGGGTGGATTAAAATTAGACAAAGCTGTTAAAATATTTGGTATTCATCTTCAAGATTTAGTTTGCATGGATGTTGGAGCATCAACAGGAGGATTTACTGACTGTATGTTGCAAAATGGAGCAAATAAAGTCTATGCAGTTGATGTTGGTTATGGACAATTGGACTGGAGACTGCGTCAAGATGAACGGGTTATTTGTATGGAAAAAACAAATATTAGATACGTAACTGATAAAGAAATAACTGAATTGTTAGATTTTGTTTCGATTGATGTATCTTTTATTTCGCTTAAGAAAATTCTATTGCCTATTTGGCATTTAATGAAAATAGATGCAGAGTGTATGTGCTTAATCAAGCCTCAATTTGAAGCCGGTAGAGAAAAGGTCGGGAAAAAAGGTGTTGTTAGGGAATGGCAAACTCATTTTGATGTAATTAAAGATGTTATCGAGTATGCAACCAGCATTTCCTTTGAGATGCTTAACCTAGATTTTTCACCGATAAAAGGCCCAGAGGGTAATATTGAATACTTACTATATATGAAAAAGGTCATAGAGGTTAATAATGAAGGCAATGGGTTGGAAGTTATAAAAAATGTTGTTGATAATGCACATGAAAAGTTATAAAATGAAAATTAGAGTTAATAAGTTGAATGGAAAAGTTGGTGAATAGATGAATAAATTTTTGTTAATGCCTAATATATTAAAAAGTTCCAGCCAGGAATTAACTAAGGATATAGTTACTTGGCTTACGAACCACCAATATGAAGTATATATAACTGAAGATGTTGGTGATCTATATGATTTGCAACGTTATAGTTGTAATCAAGAAGAGGCAATATTGAAAGCTGATTGTGCTATCGTTTTAGGCGGGGATGGTACTATTTTACATGCTGCAAGAGATTTAGCGGCTTATGATTTGCCTATTTTGGGAGTAAATCTTGGACATTTAGGATTTTTAGCAGAAGTGGATGAAACAGATATTTATTCTACATTAGATGATCTTTGCTCAGGACGGTACTCAATTGAGGATCGCATGATGCTTCAAACAACGATAATCGATGATAATAATCAAGTAAATAATATAGGCTTGGCTCTAAATGATGTGGTAGTTTCAAGAGCTTCTTCTAGGATGGGGGGATATAGCGTATTTGTTAATGATGAGTTGGTAAATCATTATTTTGCTGATGGTATCATAGTATCTACGCCGACTGGATCAACAGCTTACAATTTGTCAGCAGGTGGTCCGATTTTGGTACCAAGTAAGGAAATGATTGTTATTACTCCGATTTGTCCACATTCCTTAACTGCAAGAAGCATAGTTATCTCATCAGATGATCAAGTTCGTATTAATTTCAAACAAAATAGAAGACCTCATGATAAAGATTTGCAAGTTACTATAGATGGGCAGCAAGTGATAGGTATCACAAATGATACAGAGCTTGTTATAGAGCAATCTAAAGTATATACTCATCTTGTTAAGCTGAATAGTGTTAATTTTTATTCATTACTTAGAAAGAAGTTAGGAAGCAATTAATATGCTTTGATTATAAATATTCTATGAATAAGAGAGGGCTATCATTTGAAAATCGAAAGACAATCCAAAATTCTTCAATTGATTAATGAAATGGATATTGAAACACAAGAGGATTTAGCCAACAAATTATTAGAGAACGGATTTTTAGTCACGCAAGCCACAGTATCTAGGGATATTAGGGATTTGAAGTTAACAAAGGTGACAGTATCAAATGGTAGGCAGAAGTATGTTGTTTTACCAGACAAAGAAAATAATTTAAGTGAAAAATACATACGTGTTTTTCGAGATGGGTTTTTGAATATGGATCGTGCAGAGAATATCATCGTATTAAAGACATTAACTGGCATGGCAATGGCAGTTGCGGCCGCTATTGATGCTATGGACTTTGAAGAAGTAGTCGGATGTATAGCTGGAGATGATACTATTTTTTGTGCAGTAAGAGCAGAAGCAAATGCGGTACAAGTTATGGAAAGATTTAATAGAATAGCACACGCTAGCAATTAAGTTAAACATATAGGGAGGGGCATATGTTAACCTATTTACATGTAAAAAATATAGCATTAATTGATGAGCTAGAGGTTGATTTTGACGGAGGCTTTAATATACTTACTGGAGAGACTGGTGCCGGTAAGTCTATTATTATTGGATCTATTAATGCGGTATTAGGTAGCAAGGTCTCTAAAGATTTTATTCGAAAAGATGAAGAAAATGCTCTCGTAGAATTAATGTTCCAAGTGACATCAAAAGATGTCTTAAAACAACTTAAAGATCTTGAAATTGATTGTGATGGAGAAGTATTAATATCGCGTAAAATTAGTCAAAATGGTAGAAGTGTTTTTAAAGTGAATGGACAAGTTGTAAATGCCGAAGGTGTTAAAAATATGACTTCCTTGCTTATAGATTTACATAGCCAACACGAACATCAATCTTTATTAGAAAAGAAAAATCATATTCGCTTACTTGATAAATACTTAGGTAATAAAGTTGAGTTAATCCAAAATGAACTTAAAGCGAAGTATAAAAAGTATCAGCAGTTAAAAAATGAAATCAAAGAATTTTCCTTAGATCACGAAACTATAAAACGTGAAATTAGCTTCTTAGAATATGAAATAGTTGAAATAGAAAATGCACAATTAACACCAGGAGAAGATGAGTTGCTAGATCTAGAATATAAGAAACAATCAAATATTCAAAGCATTCAAAGTACGCTGTCAAATATTAGAGAAATGATAGATGGGCAAGATCACATTAGTAGTGTGTCCTTTCAAGTAACAAAAGCCCTTGAATTAATGAATAGAATAAAAGGACTAGATCATACACTTGTCAAGCTAACGGAACAACTTGAACAGATAGATTTTATTCTAATGGATTTCAATCACGATACTTATGAATATATTGATAATCTTATTATGGATGAAGAAGCACTAGACTATACTAGAAAAAGAATTGATACCATTAATGGACTTAAGATGAAACATTCAAATAATATTGAGGAAATATTACTCATGTTAGAAGTAAAAAGAGAAAAGCATCAAAAATTACTTCATCATGAAGAAAGCCTTGAGAAAATACGAAATGAAATGATGATTCTAGAAAGAGAAATTATCGATTTATGCAAATCATTAACTACAGTAAGAGTGGAGGGTTCAAAAGAGCTATCTAAACAAATTGTCGTAGCATTAAAAGATTTGAATTTAAACAATACAGATTTTTTGATTCAATGTTTGCAAAAAGAAGCCTTTGGACCTGATGGTTGGGATGATGTAGAATTTATGATTTCAACTAACATTGGTGAAAATATGAAGCAGTTAATTCAAATTGCATCAGGTGGAGAGTTATCTAGAGTAATGTTAGCTATAAAATCTGTACTTGCAGACTGTGATGAAATATCAACTTTAATTTTTGATGAGATTGATAACGGCATTAGTGGTAGAACAGCTCAGATGGTTGCGGAAAAAATGGTACGATTATCAAGAAGCAGACAGCTCATATGTATATCACATTTGCCTCAGATTGCTGCCATGGCAGATAATCATTACCTCATAGAAAAAAGATCAAATAATGATAAGACGATAACGACAATGGTTAAACTTAAAGAAGAAGAAATTCCAAACGAATTATCTCGTCTAATAGGTGGAGCGAAAATTACAGAGTCTATACAAAAAAGTGCTATTGAGATGAAGAAGTTAGCGAATGAAGTGAAAGGCGTTTAGCTTATATTGATGAAAACGTAAAAATAAGAGAAAACACCTTACCAATTTTGTAAAAAAATGTTAATTTAAAAAACTTGCTTGAATAAAGCAAGTTTTTTATTTGCTATAAAGTTCTGTTAAGTAATTACTTGTACTTTTTACTAGCATAATTAAATTTTTCAAAGGGAATTTTAAAACTATAGTTCTTGAAAAAATATGCTAATAGGATGTGAAAAGATGAGCGGAAAATTATATAGATCTATCCTACTAATCGTTGCCTTTTGTTTAACATTAGTAATTTGCTTTCATTTTTTTGTAAAACTATATATACCGAATAACTATAAAATGTTTGTAGGCGAGGAAAGAAATATTGGCTACAATGTACCTTTTGAAGCTGATATAACAGGTGATATTAAGGGCGTCTTACAAATAAATAGTGAACCAGTTCCAAATAATCGTATTGCTGTTAACTTAAATAAACCATTTACAGTTTTATCAAATGAAACTAGAAAGTTTAATGTTCATTTAAAATTATTAGGATGGTTACCAATTAAAAAAGTACAAGTAGAAGTCATTAATCCTGAAAACTACATACCTGTTGGTGAAATGGTTGGAGTTACTGTTTCAACAGATGGGGTATTGGTATTAGGAACTGGCAATTTAATTAATCCTGAAGGCAAAAAGGCATCACCCTCCAAGGATATTTTATTTTCTGGTGATTATATTAAAAAGATCAATCAAAAAACAATTGTGAATAAGGAGGAGTTAATAAAAGAGATCAATGCATCTGATGGCAAGGAAGTATTAATAGAAATTGAAAGAAAAGACGAGACAATGAGCGTTAAAGTAAAACCGAGTAATACATCTATAGAAGGTGAATATAAGTTAGGTGTATGGGTTAGAGATGATACGCAAGGAATAGGTACATTAACCTACATTAATTTAGAAAAAAATACATTTGGAGCTTTAGGCCATGGTATTACAGATGTTGATACACAACAGCTTATGGAGCTATCAGGAGGCACATTAGTAACTTCTTTGATAACTAACATAACGAAGGGTAAAGATGGCGCTCCAGGTGAAATAGCAGGAGTAATTATTGAAAGTGAAGAGAACACGGTTGCGTTTGTAAATCAAAATCATCGAAATGGTATTTTTGGATCATTGACAAAGAATGGAATTGAGATGTACTCCAATAAAGAATGTCTTTCTTTGGGTTTTAAATATGATATTAAATTAGGGAAAGCCTTGATAAGAAGTGATGTTAGCGGGGATATTCGGGATTATGAAATTGTGATTGAAAAGATTTTTTTGAATGATGAAGCCAATAAAGGCATGATTATTAAAGTAGTTGACACGGAACTACTAAATCTGACAAATGGTATTATACAAGGAATGAGTGGAAGTCCGATAATACAAGACGGAAAGCTGATAGGTGCGGTAACTCATGTTTTTGTTCAGGATTCGACAAAAGGTTATGGAACGTTTATTGAAAACATGATTTTAGAAGAAAACTAGTTCTTGTGGAGCAAAAAGCGATATTTTGTCAAAAATTGCGTTTTTTATTTGTTGATTAAAAAGGATTATGGTACTATAATAATATTGTACATTAAAATATGGAAGAGGGGGAAGAATAATGAAAGATAAAATTGATGTCTTAATAGCAGATGACAGCCAAAAATTATGTGCAATGATGTCTGATTTTTTTGAAACACAGGAGGATATTGACGTAATTGATGTCGTTCATAATGGAGAAGATGCAATTGAACAGATTAGAGTCAAAAAACCTGATGTTGTTTTGTTAGATGTTGTAATGCCGCTAATAGATGGTTTAGGTGTTCTCGAAAGGATCAATGAAGAGGATTTAGATAAGAAACCTATTTTTATTATGCTGTCAGCAGTTGGGCAAGAAAAGGTAACTAAGAGTGCTTTAAGTTTAGGTGCAGAGTATTATATGATGAAGCCATTTAATTATGATTCTTTAGCAAAACGCATTAGACAGCTTAAAGGAAGAATTGAGTTTGTAAAGAGAGAAAAAAATAATAGCTTCATTAAAGAAAATACCATTAATAAATATGGATACCAATCAAGAGTATTAGAATCAGAGGTAACAAATATTATTCATGAAATAGGTGTACCTGCACATATTAAAGGTTATCAATATTTAAGAGATGCCATTATTATGGTAATCAATGATATTGAGATTCTGAATTCGATAACAAAATCATTATATCCTGCAATTGCAGAAAAATATGATACAACACCAAGTAGAGTAGAAAGAGCAATAAGACATGCCATTGAAGTAGCTTGGAGTCGAGGCAAGATGGAAACTTTAGACAATTTATTTGGTTATACCATCAGCCACGGTAAAGGCAAACCTACCAATTCAGAGTTCGTAGCCCTTATTGCAGACAAGTTGAGATTAGAGCTTCGAGTAAGTTAAAAAAATTTTTGAATAGAATTCGTTTTGCTGGACATAATATTAATGTGAGTTGAAGTTGTACTCACAGATGACTTATAATTGTGAGGTGTAGTTCCAATGGATATCATCATTAATTGTTGACATAGTTTTGGTATTATAATCACAAATAAAGATGGTTCAAGGTAATTTTTAGGAACAAATGAATATTATAAGTTAAGAAAAATAGTGGTCTAAATGGCTGCTATTTTTTTGTTATTCATAAACGGACGAAGGTAAACCTATTGGTTTACCTTCGTTAGTTTATCTTCATTTGGTTCTACTAGCATCGAATAATTCGTATGATAAATTACAAATCCTGGTGCAGAGCCATTGGGTTTTTTTAGGTTTTTCTTTAAAGTGTAATCAACAGTAACTTTATTTGAATCTTTTCCTTTGCTATAATAGGCAGCAAGTGCAGCAGCCTCTTCAAAGACTTTATCTGTCATTTCATTGCCTGCAGATTTAACAATTACATGAGAACCGGGGATATCCTTAGCATGAAACCACCAATCATTGTTTGCTGCGAATTTGATCCAAAGCTCTTCGTTTTGTATATTATTTTTTCCTACATAGATATCAAAACCGTCGGAAGAAACATAATGGAGTGGTTCAGATTTGCTTAATATTTTTTTTGCTTTTGTTTTTTTGAATTTAATATATCCAGAAGCGATTAATTCGCTTTTAATTTGCATCAAATCTTCTTCTGAAGCAGTAAATTCCAAGGCATATTTTATGGATTCTAAATGGTTCAACTCATTTTTAGTTCCATCAATTTGTTCTGAAATAGCAACAAAGGTACGTTTCTTCTTATTATATTTTGCAAAATAACGTTGTGCATTTTGAGATGGAGTTAAATTAGGATCTAAAGTAATTGTATCATTGGAATCGTTGTAATAGTTATAAAGCTCAATTTTTGACATTCCTTCATTTATTTGATACAAATTAGCATTGATTAATTCGCCTTTGATTTTTAAGTTATCTCGATCAAGGGTATCTTGAAGCTGGCGTAATTGTAATTCTAGCTTCTTAGAACAACGTTCATAATTGTTTTGAACAAGTTTTCTTATATCAACAGATTTTTGGCTTATTCTACTAGAGCTTGAACGTTTCTCGAAAAAACTATCCATTAATTCTGAGATGGAAGAGTGAGATAGCGTTTTATAATGAGTATATATGGACAGCGGTAGAACATAAAATTCTATATATTTACCAGTTTCATCAAGAAATATAGTAGGTGAATAGTCGGCTGTTTTAATTCTTGTACTAATGATATTGAAAATACCATATAAGCGATTAAGCGCTTCCTTTGATAGTTCATTTACAGAGCTATTACTGTCTATTTGAGAGGCATAGCACATCTCTTCTCCGATTAGGGGACTCATACCGGTAAACGATTCATAAATAGCTTGACCAATTCCAATTGGTTTAGAAATAGCTTTTATAAAACTGTCTAAATCCGTAATATCAAATAAATATTGCTTGTCCTTTGAAGGCGGATAAAAATAGTTTTTTCCAGGAAATACCTCTCGAATTGAACTCATTTGGCTATTTACATGTTTGATACTATCTAGAATCATTTTGTTGTCATCACATAATATAATATTGCTGTGTCGACCCATGACTTCAATGATCAATGTCTTCTGGCACAAATCACCAAGTTCATTTAGATGTTCAAATGATATTTCAACAATTCTCTCGAAATTTGGCTGTTGAATATTTAGAATCTTTGCATTATTAAGATACTTTCTAAGAATCATACAAAAGCTAGGTGCAGTTAAGGGGTTGTTTTTTTGTAGGTTTGTAATGTGAAGTCTTGGAAAGTTAGCTTGAGCTGAAAGGAGTAACTTATATAATGTACGATTATTCCTTATAGAAATAATCAGTTCGTCTTTTTCAGGTTGAGAAATTTTGTCCACTCTTCCACCAATGAGTAGCGTGCTTAATTCGTTTACAATGCTTGATAAAACGATACCGTCTAATGCCACTTGTGTTGCCTCCTAAAAGTAATTGTCTTTGTTAAGTGACTAAGCCACTTAGAAATAGTATAGCATTCTTCCTCATGGTTGGGAAGAATATTGTTGAAGTTTAAAAGGATGTATTTGTTGGTTACTTATAAACTAATTAAAAAGTGGCTATCATCAATAGAGTGAAATCTATATTGTGACAGCCAGTGTTTTAATATGAAAGAGTAAGTTTTTGTTGTTTTGAATCCCAGACTAGGGCAACTCCCATTGTGTCAGCAAAAAATCTAACGGGAAGATATGTCCTGCCATTTCTTATGGTTAATGGTGTTTTAATATTGATCAATTCTCCATCTAGCAAAGCTGTCTTTGAATCAGCGGTCAAAACTAAGGTAGAGTTGTTGTACTTAAGAGTTACTGTTTTGCTTTTTTCTTCCCAAGCGATTGTTCCTCCCAAATTTTCAATAAGAGCCCTGGCTGGAATATATGTACGAGAGTCAATAATGATTGGGGTAGTGTTTGCATTTTGTTCGATTTTTATCTTTTCATTGTTTTTATATAAATAGGGGTCATTTATTTTCATTGTTACTATGCTTTCATAGGTTGAATAAAAGCTTAAATTAAATGTTTTTTCACTTGCAAGTTGATTATTAGAATCATAAACTTTAATTCTTAATTTTGCAATTGGTGCCTTGTAGTTAGTGAAATCATAATTCAATTCAAAAGGCATAGCAGTGCTTGTTGCTATAAGCTTCCGATCTAAATAGTATTCAACTTTTCCAATAAATGGATCATAAATATATGCATACGTACTTAGCTTGATGGCTTCTTTTTTTAACAATTGATCTTTAATTTCTTCATAATATATTGGTGATGAGCTGTTTAATTTAGAAATATAATAGGGAGAAGCAATCATTTGTGAATAAAGCTCACTTGCTGCTTTATTATCCTCAAGCTCATATTTGTTAATACCGGGTGAAGCGTTGAAATAGGTTATTCCTTTTATACCGGGGAAAATTCTTGGCAAGTAATGATACACTTTTTCAAGGTTATTTCCATACCAATCATTGAAATCAACATCCGGAAAATAGCTATTATAATAGGAAGGAGCACCTTCTGCTATCATAATTGGTTTTCTTCCTACAAATGCTTGATAGATGAATTCCAACTTTTCAATAGGGTTAACATTCATATTCGATAAACTAACACGATTATTGCCATCAGGTGTTGCGTAAGAACTAACACCAATCCAATCAACGTATTTGTCTCCAGGATAATAACTAAGCATTGTACTAAATGGAATATCATTAGGAGACCATAACATCATAACATTCGGTGCTTCTTCTGCCATAATGTCATGAATTAATCTGAACTTTTGTTTGTATTTTTCGGGGTCACCATACCAAGGAACCCAATCTCCATTCATTTCACAAGCAAATCTTAAATAGATAGGTAAACCTGAAGCTTTGGCATCTTTTGCCCAAGTACGAATATATTCATTATCTACAACACTATCAAGTCCTAACATAGGTTCCATAGCAATTTGAAATCCCATATTTTTACCTTCTAACAGTTCTGCTTGAATCGTAGGGAACTTTGAAACTCCAAAAGTTGAGTAGCATAATAAGATACCCAGGTCTCTACCAAATGTAGAAGAAAATAAATCAGTATCTACATATCCTCCTGAGGTTAATCTTAAATCAGGTTCAGCATACATTCCAATGTAGGCACCATATTTGGGCACATATAAAGCATTGCTTATTGAAGAATTCGCTGCTTTTTTTTCATAGAACAATCTGATATCAACTCTTAGATCATTTGCCTTATCCTTAACCTTAACTGCATATACAGACTGTTTGGCTTCTATATAAGCATAATGGCTTTTATCATAATACTCTACAGCAAGCTCTGAGTCTGTCGAAAAATCTCCATATATACCAGCATAATAATTACCTATCTTTTCTAAATAGATTGCATAGTTCATAGGGGTCAATTGCTCACGAATAGATAATATCTTTAAAAAAGGGCTTGATTGACCAGTAGCGGCCTCATGAATAGATACAATCTTTAACCAAGTATTGAATGCTTTTTCATACTCTCGATTATCAAAGTACTTAGCTGCCAATACTTGCTCTGACCAAATATCTGTATCACTAGCAAATGCCGATGGAGTAGGCACTGCGGATAAAACCATTAGAATTGCCATAGCCAATGGATATATAATTTTGCTTCTTACCTTGTGCATATGTTGTTTCCTCCCTTGTTTGTATCTCTATACAAATTTATATGTATTGCATAAAAATGTCAATGGAATAATAAAAATTTAATCATTAAGTAATCAAATTGAATTAATTTTGGTAGCCAAAATAAAATTGAATTCATAATGATTATATGATATATTAATTAATTAATAAAAGAAATGATGATTGTTTCAACTATGTGGAATGTAAGGAGAATGAAAATGATGATATTTAAAGGCCTAAAATTTGGTATGCTTCTTCAAATTGCCATTGGACCAATTAGTATATATGTTTTTAACATTTCTAGTAATCATGGATTTATACAAGGAGAAATTGCGGCCACTGCTGTAACTTTAGCTGATTCCCTTTTTATCTTGCTTGCTTTACTTGGATTAACAACTTTTTTAGAACATCAAAAGGTTAAAAAGTATGTCACGTTATTTGGTGCAATCGTTATTGCAATATTTGGTATTAACATCATTTTAGAGGTTTTTGGTCATGGTCTATTACCAAATATTCAGTTATTCCACATTCAAAGTAATAACAATGTTTTTTTATATGCATTTTTTCTCACATGTGCGAACCCCTTAACAATATTGTTTTGGGCAGGAGTTTTTTCATCAAAGCTGAGCAAGGAAAACTATAATAAAAAGGATATGTACTTATTTGGTATCGGTTCAGCAACTTCAACCTTAATCGCATTAACGAGTGTTTCGATTATAGGAACTATTACGAAAAGTTTTTTATCAGAGAATATTGTTGGAATATTAAATGGAATTGTTGGAGTAGTACTCGTTATTTACGCGATAAAAATGATTTTTATAAAGAGAGAAAAATCCCAAATAACAACGATTAACTGATTTAACTTTTTTGAAAATTGAAAGAACAGATATATATATCTTCGAATAGAATATTAGTACAAGTATTATGACGAAGGTCATTGTCGACAAATATTTACTTGTTAGTATTTTATAAAGGAGGTTGGAAATATGTGGAATAGAGTATTAGGTGATGTAGCTGAAGAAAGCTGTAACAAACATAGACGTAGACCATCTGACGTTGAAGGTATTTTATGTGACATCTTAGATTCAGTTGAGAATATCGAAGAATGTACTTGTGATCAAATTGTACCTTTATTAAGAAGGATTTTAAATGCTGTAGAAAATGATGATAAACATCGTAAATGTAGAGATTAGTTCATAATACAACATTACGGATATAATCAGAAAGTTGAACATATTGATTGGACAAGTCAAATAATAAGATAAAAACCCAAGGCGCCTTGGGTTTTTGTTGATTAATCAGCAAATGTTTTACAAAAACACAAGAATATGCTATCGTATATACATTATAAGAAATGGAGGAGCTTATGCATGGTGATATCTTTAGAATTGGTTCCTAACAATGAAGAACTTTTATCTCAACAGTTAAGCTATGTTAAATCCAATTTCCCTAACATTGAAGGTATTAATATTCCTGATCTTCTTAAATTTGAAATGCGTAGTTGGGAAGGGTGTAGAATTGCGAAAGGATATTATCAAAGAACAATACCCCATATACGTGCTATGGATATAGACTTAGAAGAACCTCTGCCTATGGCAAAATCATTAATTGAAAACAATATATGCGAAGTTCTAATACTAACAGGTGACCTACCGCAAGATATGAATAGAAAAATATATCATTCCTCAACAATTGATGTAATTAGGAAGTTTAAAACTGAGCTTCCACATATTAAGGTATATGGTGCAATTGACCAATATAGAGATAGCTTTAAGACGGAAATGCTCTATGTAAAACGAAAGATTTATGCAGGAGTTGATGGATTTTTCACACAGCCTTTTTTCGATATGAGACTTTTATCAATTTATGAAGAAATGTTAAGTGGTACCAATGTTTTTTTTGGAATCTCTCCAGTATTATCAGAACACTCACAAAACTATTGGCATGCAAAAAACAATGTAATATTCCCAGAGGGATTTTCACCAAATTACGATTGGAATATTGATTTTGCTAAGAAAGCTACAGAGTTTGCTGATAGCAAAAATAGAAATCTGTATTTTATGCCAATTAAAACAAGCTTAGAGCAGTACTTACATAGTGTTTTCAGGTAGAAGTAATTTCTGAAATAAAGTTCTATAATTAAAATGGGTGAATGAATATGCAAATAAAAAAAGAAGAAGTAAGAGATGCAATATTAAAAAATGCAGAGAATGAGTTTTATATAAATGGATTTGAAAAAGCATCCATTAGGAAGATTGTAAAAGCTTCGGGGACAACTATTGGGAACTTTTATAATTACTTTGTGAGTAAGGAAGGCTTATTTGATCAAGTTGTGGGTGAAGAATACTATAATTTTAAGTATATTCTTCAAAACCATGACCAATTGGTTAAGCCTGATTATTTATGGCAAGTATCGAATCCTAGTGAATGGAAAAAGGTATTGTCTGAGTTTATTCCAGGCTTCTTTCCGGTTCTTGGTAATAAATTTGTTATTCTGATTGAATGCAGCAAAGGGACAAAGTATGAACAAGCGCGCTCAATACTGATTGACTTAATCGATGAGCACTTTATAGAACATATAAAAACCTTTAGTCCGAAATATGAGATGGTTGATATTGGCAAAGTGCTAGCTGAACAGGCATTGAATGGAATAGTAGCTATCATACGAAAATACCATAATGATGAATATAAAAAGAATAATATGATTGTAGAATACTTATTGTTTTTCTTTATTGGTACAATGGGTTTATTAAGTGAATTTTAGTATAAAAATTTTTGAATAAATTCCTTAGTTTTAGCAAAACTTGAAAGCTAGAGATGCTATAACAAACTGATTTTAAAGAGATCAGATGAGGAGTTTGAATGTTTAAGCTAAAAAATAGAATTTATGAAATAATGGAATTAACAAATGAACACGATAATTTAGCAAAGGCATTTGACTATTCAATCTTAGCACTTATTACCATTAATGTCGCAGCTATCATTTTAGAATCCTACAAAAATATTTACGCAGCATATTATTTAACATTCTTAGCAATTGAACGGGTTTCTATTGTTGTATTTACTATTGAATATGTATTAAGATTATGGTTAGCAGATTTGCATTATACGAATGAGAATAGAAAAATTTGGGTTAGAATTAAATATATATTTACGTTTATGGCGCTTATTGATTTGTTTGCGATTTTACCTTTTTATTTTCCAGTGTTAATCGGATATGATCTAAGAGTTTTCAGAATAGCTAGACTGTTTAGAGTAATGAAGCTTACACGATATTCCAGGGCTATGAAGTTAATTAAGGATGTAATAAAAGCTAAAAAAGATGAACTTTTTGCTATGATCATGATTATGCTTATATTGATTATTATTTCTTCAACAATTATGTTTTATATTGAATCACCATCTCAGCCAGAAGCATTTCCTAACATTATAGCGACTTGTTGGTGGTCGATAGCCACGTTAACTACAGTAGGTTATGGGGATGTTTATCCTGTTACATGGGCAGGTAAAATTTTATCTTCGATCATTGCAATCTTTGGAATAGGTTTGATAGCATTACCGACAGGTATTGTTAGTACTGGGTTTATTGATGTTTTGAAAAATAAGGACAAAGATAATATTTGTCCTTATTGTGGTAAAAAAATTAATCATTAATCATTAATCATTATTGATTATGATTGTTATACATTGAACAATAGTAATTTTATTCTTTTTTTAGAATTGCTTTCATTACAGTTTATATTTAACTACTATACTAAGCATGTAACAGTTGTTAAGCAATTTATTTTAAGGAGAGATTTATAATGAAAAACAAAAAGGTTTCACTCGTTATCGTTTTGGTTGTAGCATTATCGTTGTTTTCAGTAACGATACTTGCATTTTCAGGAAATCAAGATAATTATGAGGCTTTAAAGAAAGTAATGATGGCATCAGAGCATTTTGAAAATGGTACATTTAACGGACATTTAACAATCACCGATAATTCTAAAGTGCTATTAGATGCAAAGGTAATAGGAAAAGCTGATCATGTTAGCGAAAATGTAAGCGGTAAGGTAATCTTAAATATTGAAGATATTACAAAATCTGCGGAATTTTACAAAGAAGGACAAAAAGCATATTTTGTTGATAAAGACAATGAATTATATTACCAGGTAGATGATATTGAAGACCATAAAACAAGTCATCATAATCGCAATCATTTTAAAGGGAAAGATTCAAGAGAAATGAGTAAAGCAGAAGAAGAACTTGTGGATTTTATGATGGGAGATATAAAAGAACAAATAAAATTATCTGTTGATGAAAATGGAACAAAGGCTTTTTCAATTGATTTAACTGAAAATGAAATTCCAGTTCCAATAAAGCTTTTGTTAACAAAAGGAATATTAGATAACGACCATATGAGTAAAACAAGTGACGATGATGAAAAATATGAAGCGATTCACCAATTACCATTTTTTAATGGACTAGAAGAAGCTCATAACAATTTTCCGGTTATAACAGATAATGTCAAGGTAAATCATATCTTAATATCTGTAAAAATTGACGCTGAGGATAAGATTATTGCGCATGAATTTTCGTTAACCGTTGAAGGAACTGATGTTTCAGGAAAGGCACATACTACGACTATAGATGGTTCTTTGTTACTAAATGAAGTGAATTCAACAGTAGTTGATACTTTGGATTTAACAGGAAAAGATGTTAAAATTCTTAAAAAATAATTCTTCAGACCTCACCGTAATAGGTGGGGTTTGCCTTTTTATAAACAAACTTTATTGCTAAAAAAAAGCTCATCCTATATAATTATGAATATACATTATATTTTGTCAAAGGAAGTAATCATATGTCAATTAGAATCAAATTAATTATTACATATATTATTATGGTAGGTGTAGCAACTTTCATTATTACAGTAGCAAGCATGTCTTTTATGGCTGGGGTAGTAAATGATATAACAAGTGTTATCACCGATGATTCCTCTATGGATATGGTTATTCATTCGGTTATTGATTTATTGGCTGAATTTAAACAAGCGCAATTATATGATCAAGAGAAAATAAAAGATGAAGCGTTCATGAGGGATATTAATGAAAGATTAAACGAATTTTCGGGATTCTTAATCACAGAAGTAAATGGTGAATTTAATTCCTTTGGAAGTAATGAGCTATCTAGTGCGTTTTACAATAAAATTAAAAGCTTTACTACTATTAAGCCAATAAAAGCTCATGGGATGGATGATGAAAGACATGTATTAAAGGAAGGAAGTAATACCTACTTTATTATTAAACATGAGTTTGAAGATAATGAAGCTTCAATATTTTATTATATTGTAATTGATGTAACAGAATTTGATCAGTTGTCTAAGAATTATGGACAAAAATTTCTTGCAATGATGATCGTTATTGTTTTTTTGATTATTTTACCGTTAACATATATATTAACAAAGGATATCATAAAGCCACTTAAAAAGCTAGAAAAAGGGGCATTAAATATTAAAGCTGGATATTTAGATTTTTCATTAGAGTCTAAAGGTAGTAATGAAATCGGACGAGTAATCAATGCCTTTGAAAAAATGAGAAGTGAGCTAAAAAAGTCTATAGTACATCAGATTCAGGTTGAAGAAAACCGGAAAGAATTGATTTCGAGTATTTCACATGATTTAAAAACGCCCATAACCTCTATTAAGGGGTATGTTGAGGGTATTCAAGATGGTGTTGCAAATAGTCCTGAAAAGCTCGCACGTTATCTAGAGGTAATATATCAGAAATCAGAGGATATGGATCGTCTTATCGATGATTTGTTTCTATATTCTAAGCTTGATCTTCATCGAGTTCCATTTGATATGGAACAAGTTATGTTAAAGCCTTTCTTCAACAGTTGTATTGAGGAACTTCGACTTGAATATGAGAAGCTAGGAATCATAATTAACTCAAACTATTTCTGTCATGATCAACAAGTCATTGTTATGGATTCGCAAAAAATAAAAAGAGTGATTCTAAACATTATAAACAATTCATTGAAATTTATGGAGAAAGATAACAAGCGAATAGATATAAGCTTTCAGGAAGAAAATGAACATATTATTATGAGTATTACTGATAATGGAGCAGGCATTGATCCTTTGGAAATTGATAAAATATTTGAGCGGTTTTATCGTTCAGATCCATCAAGAAATACAAATACAGGGGGATCAGGACTAGGCTTAGCGATTGCAAAGCAAATTGTTGAACAACATGGAGGTATCATATTTGCAGAAAGTGTACCTAATGAGTGGACTACCATTTCCATTAGGCTACCCTATAATAAGGAGAACGGATCTTATGAGCAATAAAATTCTAATAATTGAAGATGAAGTAAGCATTGGTGAACTTGAAAAGGACTATTTAGAAATAAATGGTTTTGAAGTAAACCTCATTACAAATGGGAAAAAGGGACTGATGGAAGCACGTACAAATCATTATGATCTCATTATTCTTGATTTAATGCTACCTGAAATTGATGGTTTTGAAATCTGCAAAAAAGTCCGCGAAAAAAGCAATATTCCAATTTTAATGGTTTCTGCAAGAAAAGAAGATATTGATAAAATAAGAGGCCTTGGACTTGGGGCAGATGATTATATGACCAAGCCCTTTAGTCCTAATGAATTGGTAGCTAGAGTGAAGGCCCATATTCTTCGTTATGAAAGGCTGGTAGGAATCAATCAAGAAAAAAATGAATTGTCAATACGTGGGCTTACAATTAATTTAGGGACTAGGCGTGTATCACTTAATGGTCAAAATATCTTTTTAACAGCTAAAGAATTTGATCTATTGTTATATCTTGCACAAAATCCAGATATCGTTTTAAGCAAAGATCTTATTTTTGATAGAGTATGGGGTATGGATAGCTTTGGTGATATTGCTACGGTTACAGTTCATATTGGGAAAATACGTGAAAAGATTGAAAAAGACACTTCGAACCCACAATACATAGAAACTGTATGGGGTGCAGGTTACAGGTTTATGGTATGATTTCTACACTTTTTTGTTCTTGGTAGATTGTTTCCAATAATTTAATATTGACATGTAAGTAGCCTTCAAGTTATAATATGAATGCTTAAGGAAGGTGAATATATGACAAAAGGTCAATTAGAGACGAAAATAAGCGAAGCTATTAGTAAATTTGAAATTGAATATATGGGTAGAGGTCCAAAAACAATTCGCACATATATCATTAATGATATGATCATTGCTAGGCTTTCAGGATTTTTAAATCCTTCAGAGCAAAAGCTTACAGAAAATCCTCAAGGGATTGAATTATTTAAAAAAGTGCGTACTTCTCTTTTTGAAGGTGGGCGAGGATATTTGGAGACATTGATTACAGATATAATTGATGTAGCCATAGTCAGCACTCATTCTGATATTAGCACGAAAACCAGCGAAAAAATTATTGTTATTACAACTGACAGAAATTTAGAAGAAATGATAAAATTAATATAGTTTCGGAAGACAAATCAAAGTAGCCTAGCTAAGTTGAAAGTAAGCCGATATCCACAGATAACTCTGAGGATATCGGCTTTATATATTTTTAAACAGATAAAAGTTCTCTAAATCTACAAATTAGATGTTCTACTATCAATTGTTTAAATACTAATTTATTAAAATAGGAGGATTATATGAAAGAATACTTAAACAAAATACACTTATCAAGCGAAGTACGAAATATTCTAGAAGGTAGTCAAAAATTAATATTTCCTAAGTCAAGGGAAGAGCTCATTAAGCTTTCTTTTGGAACAGATGATAACGACATTTATAATGTAGAATATGACAGTGGTTTTGGAATGTTTACTGAAGCAACAGTTACAAGATGTAAAAATGGTGCGGTTGTTAATTATACGGATGACTATATGAGACGTCGTGATCCAGATTGTCTTTTAGTAGCAGATGAACTTGATACGGATAAACCAACTTATGATGATGTATATAAAGAAAAATTTGAACCATTGAGAAAAGAAACCTTCGAATGGCTTATGAAGCAGGAGCTAATCGTTCTACCATTTATGGCAGGTGGACAAGAATATGGATATGATGCGCTGCTTATTGCACCTGCCAATGCAGCCTTTTTTGCTTGTGGGCTTTCGGACTTGCAGGGGTTTTTAAGCATTGATGATATACCTGAAGGATTTACGCCGAAATCTATTGTGTTTCTTGCACCACCCTTTAGACATACCCATTTTGAAGGTAAGCAGATAGTAGTTCACAATAGATTAACTCAAATGCATGAAGTGTTTTCCTATAATCTATATCCTGGCCCAAGTGCAAAAAAAGGTATTTATGGTGTATTACTTAATATTGGAGAAAATGAAGGCTGGACTACTGTTCATGCTTCAACCGTAAAGGTAATCACACCATATGACAATGAAATTGTCATCATGCATGAAGGTGCTTCTGGCGGTGGAAAAAGTGAAATGATCGAAAATGTACATAAAGAATCAGATGGAAGAATTCTTATAGGAGAAAATCTTGTAACAGGTGAGAAAAACTTTATGGAGCTCACAGAATCCTGTGAACTACGTCCAGTAACGGATGATATGGCTATGTGTCATCCGAAAATGCAAAATGAAAGTAAGAAGCTTGTAGTTAAGGATGCTGAACAGGGTTGGTTTTTAAGATTAGATCAGATCAAAAATTACGGTACAGCACCTGAATATGAAAAGACCTTTACACAACCACCAGAGCCGCTTGTATTTTTAAATATCCAGGGTGTTGCAAACTCTACTTGTCTGGTATGGGAGCATACGCTAGATTCAGATGGTACTCCATGTCCTAATCCTAGAGTTATTCTTCCTAGACGTTTGGTTTCAAATATTGTTAACGAACAAGTGGAAATTGATGTAAGAAGTTTTGGTGTTAGAACGCCTCATTGTACAAGGGAAAACCCTTCCTATGGAATTATTGGTTTATTTCATGTACTACCACCTGCACTTGCTTGGTTATGGAGACTTGTTGCACCTAGAGGGCATAATAATCCAAGTGTAATCGCATCTGTGGGAATGACAAGTGAAGGGGTAGGTTCTTACTGGCCCTTTGCAACAGGCAAGATGGTTCAGCAGGCAAATTTACTATTAGAGCAAATTATACGTTCTTCTAATACGAGATATGTACTGATCCCAAATCAACATATTGGAGTATATAAGGTTGGCTTTATGCCACAATGGATTGCTAGGGAATATATAGCAAGGCGTGGAAGTGCTAAATTTAAACCTGAGCATTTAAAAGAGGCTCGCTGTACAATCTTAGGTTTTTGTCTTGATTCATTAAGAATAGATGGACAATATATCAGAAAAGCATTTTTACAACCAGAAACTCAGGCAGAGGTTGGAAAGGATGGCTATGATAAAGGCGCAGAAATACTTACTGAATTTTTCAAAAAGGAAGTAATGAAATTCAACACTCCAGAGCTTCATCCAGTAGGTAGACAAATTATTGAATGTTTTTTAAGGGATGCTCCCTTAAGTGAGTATATCGACTTGATGCCAATGAGATACTAGTTAACATGAATCATAAAATGATTAAACACTCAAACATAAAAATAATTGATTTTATTCCAGCAATTTCTGGTTTAATTGGCAAAGTAGCACTTGTCACATCTTTTGCCTTTGTATGGGCACAAGAGTTAAACATTACTACACCAAATTTTGTGTTTGATAATGTGAGAATTGAAGTGATTATTGGAAGCATCATAACACTTTTAGTAGCCTTATTTTTACCAAATACATCTCCAGCAGGAACACTTGCACCTCTAATCGTGTTAATACCATCTATGGTTAGCTTTGGTGTTCACCCTTTCATTTTAAGTATAATGGTTGGATGCATTGGAATAATTGTTGTAAAAACAAAAATATTCAATAAGTTAATATTGCTTTCGAACCATATTGGTAGATCAAGTCTAGCTCTTACCTTTGGAATTTCAGGCATAATATTATCTGCTCAAAAACTTCTTTCTTTTTTTGGTAATCAGTATATAGCGTTGATTTTTCTGATTTTTCTACTTATACTTACTTATGTACTATTGCTACGTTATAATAAGAGCTGGCTAATTATTCCGGCGGCAACTATTGTTTCTATAGTAATTCCTTTACTTTTTGGAATAAGTATGGATATTTCTGTACCAGATACAACGCTGAGCTTTAATCCGATTTATTGGTGGAATGATATGTGGGGCATTGGTTTTGGATTTAATATCGTTACAATCATCAAAACCTTACCATTTGCTTTATTTGTAGTTCTACTTTGGGCTATTGATACTGTTTCAATTAAAGCTGTGATTCATACAGCCGAGAATTCAAGTGAAAAAAATGAGGAAATGAATCTTGACACTTCATTCATTATTGTTTCGTTGCGTAACATTATTGGGGGAGTATGTGGTGGAGCACAGACCAGTTCTCTTTGGAGAAGCTTTCTAATACCTCTTTATATGATTAAGAGACCAATTAGATCATCAGCAATATTGCTGGGCATACTAGGTATCATTGCAGGGTTCACTTCAATTCCTATAAAGATTCTATCTTTTTCTCCTTTAATATGGACAGTATTGCTTTTTGGTATTTTTATTCCATTTGTACTAGTGGGAATTAAGCATTTAAGAAGTACTCAAAAAATAACGCAGAAGATTGCAATTTTATTATTTTCTGCTACAGGAGTGTTTGTTAGTCCAATTCTAACGTGGTTAGCTGCAGTATGCTTTGAAAAAATCGAGCATAAGTTGATGAAATTAAATAATAAGATTGATTAATATGAAAGAGAAGGTCCTTTTTACTTAGATTAAGGCTTTCTCTTTTTTTGATATTAATGAATGGTACCGTTGTTTATGTATACTTTTTATTTTAACAAACATACTCGATTGGGAAAGTCTGCTTGCACTTTAATTATCATTATGATAAAATTTATTAGATTAACGTCGTATTTGCACTTATAATGTTGGGATTTTTGGACATGCTTTTATGTAAAAGTAATCATAGATACGTCGCAAGTAATCATTAATGCTCAGAAAACAGAAGAGAAAGTAGGTATTCATATGTGTGGATTTGTAGGATTTATAGATAAAATAGATGATAAAAATTCAGTTTTAACGAATATGATGAATGAAATTATTCATAGAGGACCAGATAGTGAAGGACAGTATATTGACGATAATGTGGCTTTGGGATTTAGAAGACTATCTATTATTGATTTAGAAGGTGGATCACAGCCCCTTTATAATGAAGACAGTACTATGGTATTGGTTTTCAATGGGGAAATATACAATTATAAGCTAATTAGAGAAGACTTGGTTTCCAAGGGACATATTTTCAAGACCTCAACAGATTCTGAAGTATTGTTACATGGCTATGAAGAATATGGAACTGAACTCGTAAAAAAGTTAAGAGGTATGTTCAGTTTTGTAATATGGGATAAAAGAAATCAATCACTTTTTTGTGCTCGGGATTTTTTTGGTATTAAGCCTTTATATTATAGTCAAAGCAACGGTACCTTCATGTTTGGGTCAGAAATTAAGAGCTTAATTCAACATCCAAGTTTCATTAAAGAACTAAATGAAAGGGCATTAGAAAATTATTTAACCTTTCAATATTCCCCAACAAATGAAACCTTTTTTAGAGGAATTTACAAGCTACCTCCAGCGCATTATTTTATTTATAAAAGTGGTGAAATGAACATTGAGAGGTATTGGGAACCAGAATTTGAGACTGAAGATAAATCATTAGAAGATTATGTTGATTTGATTGATGATCAGTTTAAAGAATCAGTTGAGGCACACAAAATTTCCGATGTTGAGGTTGGTTGTTTCTTATCAAGTGGTGTAGACTCTAGCTATGTTGCCTCTTGTTTTCATGGAGATAAAACCTTTACTGTAGGATTTGATTATCATAAGTACAATGAAATTGATTATGCGAAGGAATTATCATCCTATATTAATATCGATAATTATCATAAGATTATTACAACAGAAGAATACTGGAGTGTACTACCGAAGGTTCAGTATCATATGGACGAGCCTTTGGCAGATCCTTCTGCAGTAGCGCTATATTTTGTAAGTCAGTTGGCAAGTGAACATGTAAAGGTTGTTCTGTCAGGAGAAGGAGCGGATGAGCTATTTGGTGGTTACAATATATACAGGGAACCAATGGACATTGCTTTTTATACTAAGCTTCCACATGGTCTTAGAAAAGCGATTGGATTTTTAGCAAAATTCCTTCCGGATGTAAAAGGCAAGAATTTTCTTATACGAGGAAGTAAGACGATTGAAGAACGTTTTATTGGAAATGCGTTTATGTTTACTGAAAAGGAAAGAAAAGCATTACTAACAATTACTACTGATGCGGTTGCTCCACAAGTCTTAACGAAACCTTTTTATAACAAGGTGAAGGACAAAGATGATGCTACAAAAATGCAGTTTTTAGACATTCATATGTGGATGGCTGGAGATATTTTATTAAAGGCTGATAAGATGAGTATGGCTCATTCGCTTGAACTTAGAGTGCCATTTTTGGATAAAGAGGTTATGAAGTTGGCGGGTAAAATTCCAACAAAATATAGAGTTCATCCAGTCAATACAAAGTATGCAATGCGTTTAGCTGCACTTAGAAATATTCCAGAAAAAGTAGCGCAGAAAAAGAAGCTCGGCTTTCCTGTGCCTGTTCGTGTTTGGTTGCGTGAGGAAAAATACTATTTGATTGTTAAGGAAGCTTTTTCTTCAGAACATTCTAAGCAATTTTTTGATGAGAAGGAATTACTAAAAATACTCAACCTTCATTATAAAGGTAAAAAGGATAACTCTAGAAAAATATGGACAATATATATGTTTTTAGTATGGTATCAACAATTTTTTGTGCAGAAGGGATAAAAGGATAGAATGAAAAAAACCAAAGGTGAAAATGGCTATATCAATTACTATAAGAAGCAATATCTCCTAATTTCATTAGGATTATTAGTTGCTGTTCTTATCATATATTTTATTGGTAAAGTATTTGCAAAAGATAATTTTGTTTTTTTTGCAGTTGGATCAGCAATCATGATCTTACCAGCTGCACAATATTTATCAAAGTATTTTGTGTTTGCTAACTATAAAAGTGGGCTTAGGGATAGCTATATGAAATTTAAAGATGTTCATGAACAATTAATCGTATTGAGTGACTTAATTATTGTAAAAGGGAAGAAAACCATGTTTTTTGATTTTATAATAAATACAGATAAAATGATCGTTGCTTGTCATAAAGCTCAAAATAAGAAAAATGATAAAAAAGAAGAACAACTTAAAGTTGCTAAAGACCTATTAAGCAGTATTTTTAAACCTAAAGGTTATGATTTGCAAATTATTGTATTCTCTGACGAAGAAGAAGTGTTAACTTATTTGATACAAAATGTAAAAGGCACAATGAATAACATTGATGAAACAGCACAAGATAAAGTGGCTACGATTATTCTCCAAAGTGCTATTTAACGAAAGGTACCAATAATAGTTTTGCAACGAGTAATTATTGAAACCCGTAGAGGTGAGGTTATAAATGAAA